>NZ_JAWRVK010000001.1:0-265791 GCF_036663575.1 Halalkalibacter flavus | reverse complement strand
TTTCTCATAAAAGGCGCACGGCGAGTGTAGCCATCGCAAGCCTGTTCGCACAAGTAAGGCGAAAAGGGCGATCTTCCCTTTTTATGAAACCGAAGCGATGAGCGAAGCCGCCGTAATCTTTTAAGCCTTTTATGAGCGGTTTTCTCATAAAAGGCGCACGGCGAGTGTAGCCATCGCAAGCCTGTTCGCACAAGTAAGGCGAAAAGGGCGATCTTCCGTTTTGGTTACACCGAATCACATCTCAAAGGAGAGTATCTATGAACATACAAAAAGTCATGGTCATTGGAGCGGGACAAATGGGATCAGGCATTGCTCAAGTCCACGCAATGGCTGGAATTAATGTCGTTCTTCATGACATAAAAGAAGAGTACGTTCAAAAAGGTATGACGTCCATTACGAAAAATCTAGCTCGCCAAGTCGAGAAAGGCAGACTTGGCGAGACGGAAAAACAAGAGATCTTAGGACGTATCGAAGGTTCAACCGATCTAGGAGATGCGCGTGACGTCCAATTAGTGATTGAAGCTGCGGTTGAAAACATCAAAGTGAAATCCTCGATTTTTGCAGAGCTTGACCAGATCACCCTACCAACGACAATCTTAGCGACTAATACGTCATCGTTGCCGATAACAGAAATTGCGGCTAGCACAAATAGGCCGGAGAAAGTCATTGGCATGCATTTTATGAATCCAGTTCCAGTTATGAAGCTCGTTGAAATTATTCGTGGACTTGCGACAGACGATGAGGTTTTTGAAACGATTCGAGCCTTGTCACACAGGCTTGGAAAAACGCCGGTGGAAGTAAACGATTTTCCTGGGTTTGTTTCAAACCGGATTTTAATGCCGATGATTAACGAAGCTATTTTTACCGTTTATGAAGGAGTTGCTGAACCTGAGGCGATTGATGAAGTTATGAAGCTTGGCATGAATCATCCGATGGGACCGCTGACACTTGCTGATTTTATTGGTCTTGATACGTGCCTTTATATTATGGAGACGCTTCATGAAGGCTTTGGTGATGACAAGTACCGCCCGTGTCCGCTCCTCAAAAAGTACGTAAAGGCAGGCTGGCTTGGCAAGAAGTCAGGTCGAGGTTTTTACAAATACAGCTAGTATTACATCTAGGGAGGTGTAGTCATGAATTTGCGCTTCACAAACGAGCAAGAGATGATGAGAAAAATGGTGCGTGAATTTGCAGAAGAGCAGATCACTCCTTTTATTGATGAGATGGAAACACACGAGACGTTCCCAAAAGGTATCATAAAAAAAATGAGTAAGCTTGGCTTGATGGGAATTCCGATCCCTGAAAAATATGGCGGCTCAGCGATGGATTTTACATCGTATATTATAGCGATTCATGAGCTGTCAAAGGTAAGTGCAACCATTGGTGTTATTTTATCTGTTCACACATCTGTTGGGACAAATCCAATTTTGTATTTTGGAACAGAAGAGCAAAAGAAAAAGTACGTGACTAAGTTAGCGACAGGAACCTATTTAGGAGCGTTTGGGCTTACTGAGCCAAGCGCAGGTTCGGATGCAGCTGCGTTAAAAACGACAGCTGTAAAAAAGGGAGACCATTACGTGTTAAACGGCTCCAAAATATTTATTACAAACGGTGGCGAAGCAGATACGTACATCGTTTTTGCTACGACTGCACCAGGCACGGGAGCAAAAGGGATCTCAGCCTTCATCGTTGAAAAAGACACGCCAGGCTTTAAAGCAGGCAAAAAGGAAAAGAAGATGGGTTTAAATGGATCGAATACAACCGAACTTATTTTAGAAAATGCCCTAGTTCCGGCTGAGAATTTGCTAGGGAAAGAAGGAGACGGCTTCAAAATTGCGATGGCAAATCTTGATTTTGGCCGGATTGGAATTGCGGCTCAAAGCTTAGGAATCGCGGAAGCCGCTTTTGAAGCAGCAACAAACTATGCAAAACAGCGGAAGCAATTTGGCAAAGCGATTGGAACGCAGCAGGCAGTTTCTTTTAAGCTTGCTGATATGGCCACAAAAATTGAAGCAGCCAAACTCCTTACTTACCGGGCAGCTCATTTAAAAGACAACGACAAACGCTCTCGTCAGGAAGCCTCAATGGCTAAGTTATACGCTTCAAAAACAGCGGTGGAAACCGCCATTGAAGCGGTGCAAATTTTTGGAGGTTATGGATATACGAAAGAGTATCCGGTTGAGCGTTATTTCCGAGATGCAAAAGTATGTGAGATTTACGAGGGAACGAGTGAAATTCAGCGACTCGTCATTAGCAAACAGTTACTAAACTAGGAGGCTATCTCATGAATTTTTTCTTAACAGAAGAGCAGGAAATGATCCGGAAAATGGTTCGTGACTTTGCCAACAAAGAAGTCGCACCGACAGCTGCAAAGCGTGATGAAGAGGAACGCTTTGATCGTGACATTTTCGATAAAATGGCGGAGCTTGGTCTAACGGGGATTCCGTGGCCTGAGGAATATGGTGGAATCGGGTCAGATTATATGAGCTATGTCATTGCAGTTGAAGAGCTTTCGCGCGTTTGTGCATCAACAGGGGTAACACTGTCTGCTCATACCTCACTTGCTGGCTGGCCGATTTATAAATTTGGTACCGAGGAACAAAAGCAAACGTATTTGCGCGCTTTAGCAGAAGGAACGAAAATCGGGGCGTACGGGCTGACCGAACCAGGATCAGGGTCAGATGCTGCAGCGATGAAGACGACGGCAGTATTAGACGGTGAGGATTATGTTGTAAACGGCTCGAAAATTTTTATTACAAATGGTGGAGTAGCTGATATTTATGTTGTCTTTGCTTTGACTAATCCAAGTCTCAGGCATAAAGGGGTCACGGCCTTCATCGTGGATGCTGATACACCGGGCTTTTCCGTCGGGAAAAAGGAGCATAAGCTTGGTATTCGCTCCTCACCAACAACAGAAATCATGTTTGAAAATTGTCGGGTACCTGCTGCAAACCGACTTGGGAAAGAAGGAGAGGGCTTTAAAATTGCGATGATGACACTAGATGGCGGTCGAAATGGAATCGCCGCACAAGCGGTCGGGATCGCTCAAGGAGCACTAGATGCATCAATTGAATATGCAAAAGAACGAAAGCAGTTTGGCAAGGCTATTGGAGCTCAGCAGGGAATTTCCTTCAAGCTAGCAGATATGGCGACAAAAATCGAAGCGAGCCGTCTGCTCACGTATCAAGCGGCATGGAAGGAAAGCGAAGGGTTATCGTACGGATTGGAATCTGCAATGTCAAAGCTGCTTGCAGGAGATACAGCAATGGAAGTGACCGTCGAAGCCGTTCAAGTATTTGGAGGATATGGATATACAAAAGAGTACCCAGTTGAACGCTTTATGCGTGATGCAAAAATTACGCAAATTTATGAAGGTACGAATGAGATTCAAAGATTGGTGATCGCGAAGATGTTGTTGGCAGATTGAGAGCTCGATATGAAAGCTGCTAAAAAGATCTAGGTACTGCTTTTACCTTTTTCAGTTCCCTCCTATTTTTCAAACTAAACTTCCATCAGACTAAAGTATCTTCTCTCTATATTAAATTTAACAAAATATTCTTAACTCAGTATGGTAGATTGTCCAAAAGTCTAGTATGCTTAGAGGTATTAGAGAAAAGTGAGAGGAAGTAGGTTGGCAAATTTGAAGAAATCCGTTCCATCGTTAGTCAAAGATCCAGAATTAATTAAAAAACGTCGTGAACAAATGGTCAAAGGAGCTGTCCGCTTATTTATTGAAAAGGGGTTCCATCGCACAACGACGAGAGAAATTGCAAAAGAGTCAGGTTTTAGCATTGGGACACTCTATGAATATATTAGATCAAAGGAAGATATCCTTTACCTTGTTTGTGATGCAATATATGAAGAGGTAAGAGATCGACTAGCTTATCACCTTAATACGAACAATGAAGGGATTGATAGACTGAAAAAGGCAGTTGCTGCCTATTTTCAAGTGATTCATGATATGCAGGATGAGGTGCTTGTCATGTATCAAGAGGCGAAATCCCTTCCGAAAGAGGCACTGTCTTACGTGCTCCAAAAAGAAGTAGAAATGACGGAAATGATTGAAAAAGTCATTCGTGATTGCGCCAAAGAAGGGGTAATTAATGTAGATGATGATGCTAGGGTGAAGCTAGTTGCTCATAATATTTTAGTGCAAGGACATATGTGGACATTTAGAAGATGGCAAATTCAGAAGCATTTTAGCTTAGAGGAATATACGGCCTTACAAGTCGAGCAGCTGCTTCAAGGAGTCGATCACCGTCCGATTTAAAGGAGGAGTAGTGTTCATGTCAGAAACGTACCGTCCGAAAAACCATGTGCGTTTTGTGACCGCGTCAAGTTTGTTTGATGGTCATGATGCGTCAATTAACATTATGAGAAGAATTTTGCAGGCGAGCGGGGCTGAGGTTATTCACCTTGGGCATAACCGCTCTGTTGAAGAAATTGTAAACGCTTCCATACAAGAGGATGTCCAAGGGATTGCGATTTCCTCGTACCAGGGAGGACATGTCGAGTTTTTTAAATACTGTTATGATCTTTTGCAAGAAAAAGGGGCAGGACATATCCGTATTTACGGGGGAGGAGGCGGCGTCATCACCCCGCCAGAAATGAAAGAGCTACACGACTACGGGATTTCACGGATTTTTTCACCTGAAGATGGACGCAAGCATGGTCTGCAAGGCATGATTGATCAAATGCTCAGAGAGTGTGATTTTAATGTCGCAGGAACAGACGAGAAAGAAATCACAAAGCTAAAAGAAAAAAATCCGAGCACGGTTGCACGACTCATCACCATTGCGGAACATCGACAGGAAGGTATGTTCAAAAAGACGTTTCAACAAATCAACCAACTCGCCACGCCTGTTCCAGTTGTCGGGATCACAGGAACAGGCGGAGCAGGGAAAAGCTCCTTAACCGATGAACTGGTCCGGAGATTTTTATTTGAGTTTGAGGATAAAACGGTCGCGATTCTCTCGATTGATCCGACCAAACAAAAAACAGGGGGAGCGCTGCTTGGAGACCGAATTCGGATGAATGCCATTCACGATCCGCGTGTTTTTATGCGTTCGCTTGCAACACGCGGGTCGCGTACAGAGATTTCAGCAAGCCTGAAAGAGGCGATCGCAGTTGTGAAAGCAGCCGGCTATGATTTGATTATTGTTGAAACGAGCGGGATTGGCCAAGGGGATGCTGAAATCATCGAGGTCGCTGATATTTCGATGTATGTGATGACGAGTGAATACGGGGCGCCTTCGCAGCTTGAGAAAATTGATATGATCGATTTTGCTGATTTGATTGCGATTAATAAATTTGACCGAAAAGGGTCAGAGGATGCACTAAGGCATGTTCGCAAACAATATCAGCGCAGTCACAACCGTTTTGATGAACGACTTGAAGCTATGCCGGTGTACGGGACGATTGCAAGTCAGTTCAATGATCTTGGGACGAATACGCTGTTTGCCGCCCTTGTTGAACGTATCGCCCAAATTAGTCATAACAACTGGGAAACGATGATTGAAACGAGTACAGAGGTCGTAAAACAAAATATCATCATCCCACCTGAGCAAACTCATTATTTGCGTGACATCGTCCAAACGATTAGGCAGTATAAAAAAACAACCGATGAACAGGCCAAGGTTGCGCGTAAATTATTTCAGTTAACAGGTGCCCTCAATACACTTGAGGAACAAGCGTTAGAAACCGAAGCTTTAAAACAGTTACATGACGTAAAGCAACAATACGAAGAGCAGCTTCTCCCCACTTCAAAACAAATTCTAGACAACTGGAATTCGTTAAAAGAAGCATACAAACAAGACACCTTTGTGACAAAAATTCGCGATAAAGAGATTGTGACAGAACTAACGACAGAGAGCTTATCGGGCTTGAAAATTCCAAAGGTGGCGCTGCCGAAATTCTCAGATTGGGGAGACATTTTAAAATGGTCGATGGAAGAGAATGTTCCTGGACAGTTTCCATTTACAGCAGGAGTGTTTCCATTTAAGAGAAAAGGAGAAGATCCTAAACGGCAATTTGCTGGAGAAGGTACACCGGAGAGAACGAATCGGCGTTTTCATTATTTATCAAAAGATGATGAGGCAAAGCGCTTAAGTACGGCGTTTGATTCGGTTACATTGTACGGAGAAGACCCTGATTATCGGCCTGATATATACGGCAAGGTTGGTGAGAGTGGGGTTAGCGTTTGTACGTTAGATGATATGAAGAAGCTGTATGCAGGCTTTGATTTGTGCGCACCGCAAACATCGGTTTCGATGACGATTAATGGTCCGGCTCCGATTTTACTTGCGATGTTTATGAATACAGCGATTGACCAGCAGTCAGAACGCTTTAAAAAGGAGCACGGGCGTAACCCGACAGAAGAAGAGCGTGAGTCGATTAAACGACAAACACTAAAAGTTGTAAGAGGGACGGTTCAAGCTGATATTCTAAAAGAAGATCAAGGGCAAAACACCTGTATTTTTTCAACCGAATTTGCGCTTAGAATGATGGGGGATATCCAGCAATATTTTATTGATTATGACGTTCGTAACTATTATTCGGTCTCAATTTCTGGCTATCATATTGCCGAGGCGGGAGCAAATCCGATTTCACAGCTTGCCTTTACACTTGCCAATGGGTTTACGTATGTTGAGTATTACTTAAGCCGCGGCATGGATATAAACAAGTTTGCACCGAACTTATCCTTCTTCTTTAGTAATGGACTGGACCCAGAATATACGGTCATTGGCCGGGTCGCAAGAAGAATATGGTCAACGGTTATGAAGAATAAATACAAGGCGAATGAAAGAAGCCAAAAATTAAAATATCATATTCAAACATCAGGCCGGTCGTTACATGCTCAGGAAATTGACTTTAATGATATAAGAACAACGCTACAAGCATTAATGGCTATTTATGATAACTGTAATTCACTTCATACAAATGCGTATGATGAAGCGATTACAACACCAACGGAGAACTCAGTTAGACGGGCGATGGCGATTCAAATGATCATTTCAAAGGAGCTTGGTCTTGCCAAAAATGAAAACTCATTACAAGGCTCTTTCATTATTGAGGAATTAACAAATTTAGTAGAAGAGGCTGTACTGCGTGAGCTTGAGCAAATCAATGATCGTGGCGGCGTACTTGGAGCGATGGAAACTCAGTATCAGCGCAGCAAAATTCAAGAGGAATCTATGTTTTATGAGATGAAAAAGCATACAGGGGATTTACCGATTATAGGTGTAAATACGTATGTCAATCCGAACGAACAAGAAGCTGGCGATGAATTTGAACTAGAGTTGGCTCGTGCGACAAAGGAAGAGAAGGAACAACAAATTATCAATTTACGTCTGTTCCAAAAAAAGCATGAACAAGATTCAACAATAGCTTTGAAACAGCTCCAGCAAACAGCAATTCAAGGTGGAAATGTATTTGCACAGTTGATGGAGACCGTCAAAGTAGCAAGCTTAGGGCAAATTACAGCAGCACTTTATGAAGTAGGGGGACAGTATCGTAGAAATATGTAGATCTTATTTGAAGGAAATAAGGGTACTAAAGAGGGAATGTTTACCTTTTTTAGTGCTCTTTTTTCCTGCTTTAAAGCTTTCCAAATTAAAGAAATATTGTATAATAGGTGAAATTCCATAATTAAGGGGGAGGAAGATGATTGCAGAACTTTATGATCGTTATATTGGCTTAGAGCTTTTGCATGATTTAGTTAGTGATGAAGGGACACTTCTTGCCTAGCTAATAGACTTTCTTCTTCCATGAACTAGCATAAACACCGGAAATATGTTTATAATGAAAAGTATGCTTGAAATGCCAACAGCGATTGGATCAATAGATAGAAGAAGATTGACTGAAAGGACGTGCCTTTTGATGAAGCTACAACAATTGGAGAAAGAAGAATTACAAGAGATGTCGATGGTGGAGGTTGCGTTTGAAATTATGAAGGATGAGCGCACACCTTATGATTATTATGACCTCGTAAACAAAGTGGCAGAGGTTAAAGAAATGCCAAAAGAAGAAGTAGAACAACGTATTTCAAACCTATACACAGATATGAACATCGATGGACGCTTTCACTCTTTAGGAGACAACCGTTGGGGTTTAAAAAGCTGGTATCCATTAGAGCAGGCCGAAGAAGAAATTACAACACCTGTAAAGCCACGCAAAAAGGCGAAGGCGGCATTGGATGATGTGGATACTCTTGATGATGGATTTGAAGATTACGAAGATGAGTACGAAGATCTTGAAGATGAGCTTGATGAAATTGCCGATGACGACGATCTCGATGAAGATGAAGAAGAAGACGCAGATTTCGATGATACGGATGAAGACTTAGATCTTGACGACACAGATGATGACGAAGATATCGAAGAAGAAGATGAGGATCTTCGTTAATTTTAACGAATGAAATCTACTTGACTTCTGTAAGCAATATAGGTAGAATCATTTAGGGCTTAAGAAATCTAATTGGAATAATTTTATAAAACAAAAGTGCGCCCCCTTTCTAGGGAGAGCTGTCACTTTTGTTTTTTTATTTTTATATAGCATACCCTAAAGGGAAGAATCATTAATAAGTACCCCGTGGTTATCTGTATGCCAGCTGTGTGTTGGCTGCAATTTGTGTGAAGACGCTCCGTGTAGGAGAGAATACTTATATATTAAGCAAGGGAGACGAAAACAACATGGCAACGAAGTATATTTTTGTAACTGGTGGCGTAGTGTCATCACTCGGAAAAGGAATTACAGCTGCATCACTAGGACGTTTATTAAAAAATCGTGGCTTAAAAGTAACGATTCAAAAATTTGACCCATACATTAACGTGGACCCAGGAACGATGAGCCCGTATCAGCACGGGGAAGTATTCGTTACAGAAGACGGAGCAGAAACAGATTTAGACTTAGGACACTATGAGCGTTTTATCGATATTAATCTTAGTCAAAACAGTAATGTAACAACAGGACGTGTGTACTCAACTGTTTTAAAGAAAGAGCGTCGCGGTGATTATTTAGGTGGAACGGTTCAAGTTATCCCACACGTGACGAATGAAATTAAAGAGCGAGTTTTTCGTGCAGGCCGCGAAACTAGCGCAGATGTCGTTATTACAGAAATAGGTGGAACTGTAGGGGATATCGAAAGCTTGCCGTTCTTAGAAGCCATTCGCCAAATTAAAAGCGATGCTGGATACGAAAATGTGATGTATGTTCACTGTACGCTCATCCCTTATCTTGCTGCTGCGGGTGAAATGAAATCAAAACCAACACAACATAGTGTAAAAGAGTTACGCAGCCTTGGTATTCAACCAAATGTGATCGTCGTTCGTACAGAAAAGCCAGTTCCTCAAGATATGAAGGAGAAAATTGCGTTATTCTGTGACATCGACAAAAATGCCGTCATTGAGGCACGCGATGCAGATACCCTTTATCAAGTACCATTAGATCTTCAAGCACAACATCTTGATGCAATTGTTTGTAAGCATTTGAAGCTTGAGTGCAAAGAAGCCGATATGACCGAGTGGACAGCGCTAGTTGAGAAAGTACAAAACTTATCTGGAAAAGTAACGATTGCCCTTGTTGGTAAATACGTTGCTTTGCAAGATGCGTATTTGTCAGTGGCTGAAGCATTACGTCACGCTGGTTATGCGTTTGATGCTGATGTTGATATACAGTGGATTGATGCTGAGGAAGTAACAGATGAAAATGTTGCCGAGCTAGTTGGTTCAGCTGATGGAATTTTAGTTCCTGGTGGATTTGGTGATCGTGGAGTTGAAGGAAAGATTTCAGCGATTCGTTATGCTCGTGAGAACAATGTTCCATTCTTAGGGATTTGCTTAGGAATGCAGCTAGCTTCAATTGAGTATGCACGTAACGTACTTGGCTTAGAAGGTGCTCACTCTGCAGAGTTAAATCCAGAAACACCATATCCAATCATTGACCTGCTTCCGGAACAAAAGGACGTAGAAGATATGGGTGGAACGCTTCGCCTTGGGTTGTTCCCTTGTAAGTTAACAGACGGAACGGTTGCAGCTGCAACATACAATGAGCAAATTGTGTATGAGCGTCACCGTCACCGTTATGAGTTCAACAATGAGTATCGTGACCAAATGGAAAAAGCAGGATTCATCTTCTCTGGGACAAGCCCAGATGGAAGACTTGTTGAAATCATTGAGCTAGAAGAGCACCCATATTTTATCGCATCACAGTTCCATCCAGAATTCAGCTCAAGACCAACACGCCCACAACCTCTATTTAGAGAATTCGTCGGCGCATCTTTGAAAAAATAATATTGCTTTAGTGTAGTGAAGAGGGGTCTGACCCCTACCCCCTGGGGGTAGGAGTCAGACCCTTTTTGCGCTGTCTTTTGTGTTGTTGAATAATCACGTCGCTATTTACCAAAAATATGGGTGAGAGGAGAGTTGTTATGAGACAACAGGAATTTCTTGAAAACATTAATAAAGTGCAAACGAGAGTTAATTATATGACTGATGAGTATTGGGCATTATATTCTGACCCAACGACATGGCAATTTTGGTACCATGTAGCATGGCTTATTATTCCTTTGGTTATTTTGTTTATCTATATTAACAAAGAAAGATTCTTTGAAATACTATTCTATGGCTACTCGATCCACGTGTTGTTTACGTATGGTGATTCTTTTCTCGTTCGGTATGGTTATGTCGATCACCCTTATATGATTTTATCTCAGTTTCCTTTTGCGTTGTCGGTAAATGCAGCCATTCTTCCTGTTATTTATATGTTGCTTTATCAATACTGCACAGAGCACAAGAAAAACTTCTATATTTGGTCATTAGTTGTTAGTGCAGTGGTAGGTCTAGGCTGGGTTGAAATCCACAAACAGTTAAATTTATTTCAAATTCATGAAAAAATGAATGTGCTTCAACTACATAGTGGATTTTTGAATTTTTACATCTTCTTAAACAACTTTTTGACTTCCATTTTTGTATTTTGGTTCACGAAACTGTTTCTTTTATTAAAAGAAAAAAAGATGCGGAATAAAGGGCTGACCCAAAAGGTGTGATTTTGACCTTTAGAGTCAGCCCTTTTATGAATAATTATGACCTGGAAAAACAAAAATATGGATGGAAGGAGCTGTGTTATGACACATAAAGATTTTATTGACAAAATGAACGAAGCTCGAGTAGAAACAAACTTGTTGACAGATGAGTATTGGGCTACGTATTCAGATCCATCAACATGGCAGTTTTGGTATCTTATTGCTTTGCTCATTATTCCGTTAGTTGCTTTGTACCTGCTTTTAAATAGAAAACGTTTTTTTGAAATTTTATTTTACGGATACACAGCCCATGTTCTTTACACGTATCTCGATGCTTACATGAGTAGGTATGGGTATTGGGAACATCCGTATATGATCTTACCTCAGTACCCTTTTACGTTATCAATTAATGCCTCGCTACTACCAGTGGTTTATCTATTGTTATATCAATTTTGTACGGACCGTGGAAGAAATTTTCACCTTTGGCTTCTAGGAGTTAGTGCGGTGGTAGGAATTGGCTTTATTGAACTACATAGACAAATGGGGATCTTCTTCCTGTATGAGGAAATTAATGTTTTTCAACTGCACGAGTCATTATTAAATTTTTATATGTTTGTAGGAAACTATATTTTGGCTTCAATTGCTTACTGGTTCACCAAACTGTTTATCTACATTAAACATCATACACATGCGAGAATTTGAAAAAGCAAAACACCGGATGTGGGGTGTTTTGCTTTTTTGAGTGAATAAGAGTGGTTGGACAGTAAAATGCCCAATATGGACAGAAAGTGGAGAAGTTCAGACAGAGTTTGGCGCAAGTTGGCAAGGAAAACCCTCAACTCAGACAGAATCCGCCCACAATCAATTCTTACTTTCAAGAAAAAACCTATTCAATCTCGGATAGGATCTCAGAAATAAGCAAATATAAGCAAAAGTACGTATATAACGCAAGCAATGATGACGGATAGCCAATTCGTTCGCCAGTATCTGTCGGGACGAGACTTTGAGTCACATCTAAATCAAGGTGAATGTCGACCAAATCGGTCCATTTGTTTCTTTTATTACTATGGGTAGCAGATAAGCCAACAACAGAAATGTTTTGCTCGCTAATTTGTTCAGCGATTGTTACCATTTCTTCATCGTCAGATTCTCGTGAAAGGAGAAATACTCTGTCAGCTGGGTCTAGCTCAACCATCCTTCCTTCTTCAAATAAGGGAGAAACGCGCGAGAGAGACTCTTTCCCGTATAAAGCTTCTGCGCTAACTGCTGCCATTTCATCTTTTCCATGAATATAGATGTTGCCATCACCAACAAGAGCTTGGCTTAGTAAGCGGGCAGCATCTTCAAGTAGAAACTCATCTACCTTATTAAATAAACCAACCAATTGTGTTGTAAAAATTTTTTTCAAAATGTATTCCTCCTTTTTGAGCTACAAATTACTGCGATAGACTGTATGCCGGGGGGTATCTCGACAACCTTAGACACCGAATGTCGGACACTGTCCTACGATTGTTTAAGATTGAGGAAGGATTTTTATAAGGTTATACAGAACTAAACTTGTTGTGAAATGTGTGTGATTTATTTTAACTGATATAAATTCGGAAAGAAAATAATACACACCAAATTTGAGAGGAGTGTTTTCAGTGAAGAAGATTTTAGTCGTAGACGATCAGTATGGAATTCGGGTATTGCTTTGCGAAATCCTTCAAAAAGATGGATATGTAATGCATGAGGCAGCAAATGGGGTACAAGCACTGAAAATCGTTGAAGAAGAAAAGCCTGATCTTGTTCTTCTTGACATGAAAATTCCAGGAATGGACGGTTTGGAAATTTTAAAACGCATTAAAGAAAACCATGCCGAAGTTGATGTGATTATGATGACAGCGTATGGTGAATTGAATTTAATCAATGAAGCAATGAGCTTAGGAGCGATTACTCATTTTGCAAAACCATTCGATATTGATGATATTCGTGAAGTCATTAAAAACAGCTTAGCTGTATCGTAGTGACAAGTGTCACTATAAAACGCTTACATTCAAAAAGTTGCGAAAACCTTGTAGAAATGCGTGTTTTTTGGTCGAGATATGCTATAATGAACTCGATTAACTATCGAGCTCTCTTATAGATTTATCTCTATTTAGCAAGAGACTTTATACATAGGCAAGTTGGATATTTGCTGACATTTCGGGTAACTTGTTAAATAGATACGGCGATCATACTTACGTCTGTTATCTATAGATTCGCTCTAACATGAAGGAGGATGTACAATGCCTTTAGTATCAATGAAGGACATGCTTAACAAAGCGAAGGCGGAAAGCTATGCGGTGGGTCAATTCAACTTAAATAATCTTGAATTTACTCAAGCGATCTTACAAGCTGCTGAAGAGGAAAAATCACCAGTAATTTTAGGTGTATCTGAAGGTGCAGCTCGTTACATGGGTGGTTTCAAAACTATTGTGGCAATTGTTGAAGCTCTTATGGAAGAGTACAACGTAACAGTTCCTGTTGCAATTCACCTTGACCACGGTTCAAGTTTTGAAAAATGTGTAGAAGCAATCCATGCAGGTTTCACATCTGTTATGATTGACGGATCTCACCATCCTTTAGAAGAGAACATTGCAGTAACGAAGCAAGTAGTAGCTGTTGCTCATGCTCTTGGAGTATCAGTAGAAGCTGAGCTTGGTCGTATCGGTGGACAAGAAGATGACTTAATCGTTGATGATGCAGATGCTGCATACGCAATTCCATCTGAGTGTAAGGAACTAGTTGAAGCAACTGGCGTAGACTGCTTCGCTCCAGCTCTTGGTTCTGTTCACGGTCCTTACAAAGGTGAGCCAAACCTTGGATTTGACCGCATGAAGGAAATCGATGAGTTAGTAGGTATCCCTCTTGTACTACACGGTGGTACTGGTATTCCAACTGCTGATATTCAAAAAGCAATCCAATTTGGACATGCGAAAATTAATGTAAATACAGAAAGCCAAATCTCTTCTGCAAAAGCTGTTCGTGAAACACTTGCTGCAAAACCTGAAGAATACGATCCTCGTAAATACTTAGGTCCTGCACGCGAAGCGATCAAAGAAACAGTTAAAGGTAAAATGCGTGAGTTTGGTTCTTCAAACAAAGCATAAATTGAAATTCCCATTAAAAGCAGGTCAAACGAGCTGCTTTTAATGGCATTATTTTTATTTTAAATTTTCTAAATAGTAAATTTGTAAACGCTTTGACGATTTTTGTCGAGTTATAATGATAAAAAATATAGAAATAATATTGGGAGGAAGAGAAACATGAAATTTTTTATTGATACTGCAAACATTGAGCAAATTAAGGAAGCAAAATCTTTAGGTATTTTAGCAGGGGTTACAACAAACCCTTCACTAGTAGCAAAAGAAGGCGTGGATTTCCATGACCGTTTACGTGAAATTACAACTGTTGTAACAGAAGATTCAGTTAGTGCTGAAGTTATTGCGCTAGATGCTGAAGGAATGATTGCAGAAGGAAAAGAACTAGCGGCAATCGCTCCAAACATTACAGTGAAAGTTCCGATGACAACTGAAGGCCTAAAAGCTGTTCACGCATTCTCTGAACTAGGCATCAAAACAAATGTAACTCTTGTATTCTCAGGTGTACAAGCATTGCTTGCAGCACGTGCAGGAGCAACATATGTGTCTCCATTCCTAGGTAGACTTGATGATATTGGTCAAAATGGGTTAGAGCTTATTTCTGAAATCGTAGAAATCTTCGATGCTCATGAAATTCCAACAGAAATTATTGCTGCGTCTGTTCGTCATCCAGTTCATGTGTCTGAGGCAGCTCGCAGAGGAGCTCATATTGCAACGATTCCGTTCAATGTTATTCAGCAGCTATCAAAGCATCCATTAACAGATCAAGGAATTGAGAAGTTTTTAGCAGACTGGAATAACCGCTAATATTTATCGCCTTGCCGTCCGTAGCATTTTGTTCGAAATTCCTTTACAATCGTACATAGAAAAACACGTTACATTTTCTATGTTGTGGTTATAATGGAATATAGAGAGCAAAATTGTGTCTTTTTATAAATGCACCAACGGAAGGGATGCGGTTATGGATAAATTAATGATTGAAGGCGGATATCCGCTAGAAGGTACAGTACAAATTAGTGGAGCAAAAAATAGTGCGGTGGCGTTAATACCAGCAGCTATTTTAGCAGATTCCAAAGTGACAATTGATAATTTACCGGAAATTTCCGACGTTCAATTGCTTGGCGAACTACTAGAGGAAATTGGCGGCAAAGTCGAGTTAAGTGATAATGAAATGGTAATCAATCCAGAATCGATGATCGCGATGCCATTACCGAATGGACGTGTAAAAAAATTACGTGCTTCCTATTATTTAATGGGAGCTATGCTCGGAAAATTTAAAAAAGCTGTGATCGGCTTACCTGGTGGTTGTAATCTAGGGCCAAGGCCGATTGATCAACATATTAAAGGATTTGAAGCATTAGGCGCGAAAGTAACAAATGAGCAAGGTGCCATTTATTTACGTGCTGAAGAGCTCAAGGGAGCACGAATTTACCTTGATGTTGTTAGTGTGGGAGCTACGATTAATATTATGCTTGCTGCGGTAAAAGCTAAAGGTCAAACGATCATTGAAAATGCTGCAAAAGAGCCGGAAATTATTGATGTAGCAACGCTTCTAACAAGTATGGGGGCAAAGATTAAAGGTGCCGGTACGAATGTGATCCGAATTGATGGAGTTGAGTCACTTAATGGTTGCAGACACTCGATTATTCCGGACCGCATTGAAGCTGGGACGTATATGATTTTAGCTTCGGCTATGGGGCAGAAAGTGGTCATCGATAACATAATTCCTTATCACGTTGAATCACTGATTGCAAAGCTGAGAGAAATGGGCGTAGGTATTGAAGTATCAGATGACAAATTGTTGATACATAACAGTGGGGAAAAAGTTGGGGTGGACATTAAAACACTTGTCTATCCTGGTTTCCCAACAGACCTTCAACAACCATTTACAAGTCTCTTAACACAAGCAGAGGGAACAAGCATTGTAACAGATACGATTTACAACGCTCGGTTTAAGCATATCGATGAATTAAGAAGAATGGGTGCCAATGTCAAAGTGGAAGGTCGTTCAGCAATTATTAACGGCAAAACGAAGCTGCAAGGTGCAAAGGTTCGTGCAAGCGACCTACGAGCAGGTGCAGCTCTCGTTGTAGCTGGTCTTCTTGCTGAAGGAGTTACGGAAATTTCCGGACTGGAACACATTGACCGTGGTTATGCCAATTTAGAAGAGAAATTGATCGGTTTGGGCGCGAAAATTTGGCGTGAAACGATGACCGAAGAGGAGTTAGATCAAGTAAACAGTTAAATGACGTGGGGGGAGCAAGATGGAGAGAAGTTTATCGATGGAGTTAGTCCGCGTAACAGAAGCTGCTGCATTAGCATCAGGTCGCTGGATGGGACGAGGAAACAAAGATGAAGCTGACCGTGCTGCAACTGAAGCGATGCGTGACGTATTTGATACGATTCCAATGAAGGGAACGGTCGTCATCGGGGAAGGCGAAATGGACGAGGCTCCAATGCTTTATATAGGCGAAAAGCTTGGTAATGGCTATGGTTCTCGTGTTGATGTCGCTGTAGACCCATTAGAAGGAACAAACATTGTTGCTTCCGGGCAATGGAATGCACTAGCTGTACTTGCAATCGCTGATCACGGCAATCTCCTTCATGCACCAGATATGTACATGGACAAAATTGCTGTTGGCCCAGAGGCTGTTGGGAAAGTTGATATCAATGCACCAATTATCGATAACTTAAAAGCCGTTGCACAAGCAAAGGGCAAAGATATCGAAGACCTTGTTGTATCGATCTTAAATCGTGACCGTCATGAAAAAATGATCCAAGATATTCGTTCAGCAGGTGCTAGAATTAAGCTTTTATCAGATGGTGATGTAGCGGCGGCAATCAACACAGCATTTGGTGACACAGGTGTAGATATTATGCTTGGGTCCGGTGGAGCTCCTGAGGGAGTTATCGCTGCTGTTGGTTTAAAATGTTTAGGTGGAGAGCTTCAAGGTAAACTTCTTCCTGCTAACGAAGATGAGTTAGCTCGTTGTAAGAAAATGGGGATTGAAGATGTGAATAAAGTATTACACATGGACGACCTCGTTACAGGAGATGATTGTATTTTTGCAGCTACAGGTGTAACAGATGGTGAACTGTTAAAAGGCGTTCGCTATCATGGGTCATCTGCAACGACGCAATCCCTCGTTATGCGTGCAAAGTCAGGAACTGTACGTTTCGTTGACGGAAAACATAGTATGAAAAAGAAACCGGATTTAGTTATTCGTTAATTTTGCAGGGGGTGTCCCAAAAGGTCTGTTTTTGACCTTTTGGGACACCCCCGAATTATGTATCTTTTAAGAATTTATTTTTTGTTGTTGAATAATTATTAGTATTGTGGTTAAAATAGTATATATGTTCGTACTTTTTATTTGTCCTTTCCCTCTAATCTCCAGAACCCTCGAATTTTCCTTTACACTTTATGAATTCTCTAAAGTTTAAAGATACAATGAGGATTTTAATATGATTTTTTCCTATGCTTAAAAATTGAAAAAAACTGTCTCCTTGCGCTCATGCTTACTTTTTTGTGCGCATGGGGATTTATTAAATATAGAAGTGTGGTGTTCCTAATGGGAGTCAATATCTCCGAATTAGAAAATATGAAGCTGAAAGAGCTCTATGAATTAGCAAAAGAGTACAAGGTTTCCTATTATAGTAAATTAACAAAAAAAGAGCTAGTTTTTGCTATTTTAAAAGCACAAGCAGAAAAAGATGGTCTTATGTTCATGGAAGGCGTATTGGAAATTATCCAATCTGAAGGCTTTGGTTTCTTACGTCCAATAAATTACATGCCAAGCTCAGAGGATATTTATATTTCTGCGTCGCAAATCCGCCGTTTTGATCTGAGAAATGGAGATAAGGTTTCTGGTAAAGTAAGACCGCCAAAGGAAAATGAACGGTATCACGGACTTCTTCATGTAGAAGCTGTGAACGGAGATGCTCCTGAAACGTCAAGAGATCGTCCATATTTTCCAGCTTTGACACCGCTTTATCCTGAACAAAAAATTGAGCTAGAAACGAAACCTGGCCGTGTATCATCACGAATTATTGATATGATCTCACCAGTTGGTTTTGGTCAACGTGGTTTGATTGTCGCTCCGCCAAAAGCAGGGAAGACATCATTGATGAAGGAAGTGGCAAATAGCATTGCTGAAAACCATCCTGATGTTGAATTGATCGTTCTTTTAATTGACGAGCGTCCTGAGGAAGTAACTGACATTGAGCGTTCCGTAAAAGCAGAAGTTGTCAGCTCAACATTCGATGAAGTTCCAGAAAATCACATTAAAGTAGCAGAACTTGTCCTTGAAAGAGCGATGAGGCTTGTTGAACATAAAAAAGATGTGGTCATTCTTATGGATAGTATTACTCGGTTAGCTCGTGCATATAACCTCGTCATCCCGCCAAGTGGACGAACTCTATCTGGGGGTATTGACCCAGCCGCGTTCCACCGTCCGAAGCGTTTCTTCGGTGCTGCAAGAAACATTGAAGAAGGCGGAAGTTTAACGATTTTAGCGACTGCCCTAGTTGAGACAGGATCAAGAATGGACGATGTCATCTACGAGGAATTTAAAGGAACAGGAAACATGGAGTTGCATCTTGACCGCAAATTGTCAGAGCGCCGTATATTCCCTTCCATCGATATTCGCAGATCTGGTACAAGAAAAGAAGAGCTTCTTATGCCAAAAAGCCAGCTAGAAAAACTGTGGGCGATCCGCAAAACAATGAGCGATACGCCGGAATTTGTTGATCACTTTATTAAGCGAGTGAAAGAAACAAAAACAAATATTGATTTCTTTGAAGCGATGGATGAGGAAATGAAGCGTAGAGTGAAGAGGTAAGATACGCGTAGGGAAGGCTTCTGTCGATTTTGCCCTCTTGTTCAAAAGGGGTGAAAGATGATGTAAACCATTTTTTTCTATGCATACAGAGTTGATTTTTATCTGTCAACTTGTTATAATTTCGTCATGTGTGATTTAGATAACTCTGTTTCGAAGAGATTCAGGGCAAAAGGAGATGAAAGTAATGAAACAAGGAATTCACCCTAATTACCAAAAAGTGGTTTTCCAAGATACAAGCACAGGCTTTAAGTTTTTGTCTGGTTCTACAAAAGGATCAAACGAAACAATTGAATGGGAAGACGGTAACACGTATCCACTTCTAAAAGTTGAGATTAGCTCGGATTCTCACCCGTTCTACACTGGTAAGCAGAAGCTTACTGACGTTGGTGGCCGTGTTGATAAGTTCAAGAAGAAATACAACATGAAGTAAAACTGGATAAACTAACAGGCAAGCGCACAGCTCTTGCCTGTTTTTTTTGCACATACTACGTAGAAATGACATTGATAATTGGATTGATTCCGTTCATATAGAAGATACATTTGCTGTAAGGTGGGGAAATTTAATGTACGTGATGAAACAAGAAGGCTGGATCGAAGTGATCTGCGGGAGCATGTTTTCCGGAAAGTCAGAAGAGTTAATTAGACGCGTTCGTCGTGTAAGTTTTGGGAAATTAATTGTTCAAGTATTTAAACCAGAAATCGATAATCGCTATAGTGAGGAAGAAGTCGTATCCCATAACGGAACAAAGGTTGTGGCGACTCCTGTCAAGCACTCGATGGATATTCTTGATCTAGTAAAAGGAGAAACTCAAGTCGTTGCAATCGACGAGGTGCAATTTTTCGATGAAGCGATTATCGCTGTCGTCGATGAACTTGCCAATAATGGAAAACGTGTCATTTGTGCGGGGCTTGATCAAGATTTCCGTGGTGAGCCATTTGGTCCGACACAACGCTTAATGGCATTAGCCGAAGAAGTTACAAAGCTTCAAGCGGTGTGTCCAAGCTGTGGTTCACCAGCAAGCAGAACGCAGCGCTTAATCGATGGCAAGCCGGCATCTTATACGGATCCAGTCATTCTTGTTGGTGCCTCAGAATCGTATGAGCCGCGCTGCCGTCATTGTCACGAAATACCAAATAAGCCACCACTTTTGCCTGGACTTGCAATAAAGTCTGGTCAAAACTAACAGGAACCTTTCGTTCAACGTCCGGACATACTAATTATGCAGCCCCATTTAGGTAAGCATGGAGGTGTTTTGGGCATGAACAAAAAATGGCTAAGCTGTATGGCGATGGGATTAGTGTTAGTGACAGGGTGTGGAGAGGATCCTCAACCACCACAGGCTCAAGGAAACGCCGTAACTCATAATAATCCTGAGGCGCGAACACCAGATGCTGGTCAATTTGCATATGGGTTGCTAGGTCCAGGGCCAGCCAACTACGGTAGTTTGTTTCGACAACCACCTGCGTACGACCATCCAGGTGAAATCAATACAGGAACAGGCTTCAAATCATTACACCGAGAACGCAGACATCTCGGCAATGACGAAGCGCTGATTCACCATATTATTGAAGATGAACATGGCATGGATGCAGGGATAGTGATCATTGCCGGGCATCACGCCTTCGTCAATGTCACACCACCTGCTGGCTTAAACGAAGAAGATAAGAAAAAAGAAATGGATAATCTAAACCGAGCACTTCGTAAGGAAATTCCACGATATGAAGTCCATGTTAGTGAAAGGAACGCCTGATGGGCGTTCTTTTTTGTGGAAAGGGGTCACTGAAAAAGTCCTTTTTAGCGGATTCGAGGAAGCGGCAATGGCTCCACACGTTGCGCGCCTGCTATGAGAAAACCACTCATAGCAGGCTTTAAGACAAAGCAACGGTTCCGCTCATTGCTTAAAGGCCACTGAAAAAGGTCAAAACTGTACCTTTTTCAGTGGCCTATACAAAAACTCACAGCCTCCTGGCCGTTCTCTGTATTGGATCCCATACGCCGTTATATGGTGGGGCATATGCTAGGTCTAAATCCTCGAGCTCCGATACGCGCATGTTATGATAGAGCGCGGCCGCGAGTACATCAATACGCTTATCGACGCCTGCTTCGCCGATAACTTGAGCGCCGAGCAGTCGCTCTGTTTCTGTATGGTAGCTTAACCGAATTTCAAGGTTTTTCGGTTCTGGATAATAGCCAGCAATATGCGGAAGTTGAGCGCTAATTGTCTCATATGGGTAACCTTGTGTTTCGATCTCCTTTTCAGACAAGCCAGTCCGTCCAAGAGTCAAATCGAAAAACTTAATAATCGATGTACCGACTATTCCTTGGAATGGTCGGGGAGCACCGACCATGGCACGCCCGGCGAGTCGTCCTTGTTTATTTGCGTGTGTGCCAAGTGGTATATAATCATCTCGTTCCTTCATTCGGTGGTATTGAGTCGCGCAATCACCGGCGGCATAAACATCCTCGATATTTGTCTCCATAAACGAATTCACTTTAATCGCACCATTTGCAAATAAATGAATTCCTGTTCCATCAAGAAAGCTTGTATTTGGTTTGACGCCGATTGCAATCACAACAAGATCTGCATCAACACGACCTTTATCTGTTACAACATGAGCAACTCGACCATCATCGCTACCTTCAAATGCTTCGACCGATTCATTAAATCTTAGCTTAATGCCATGCTTCACGGCTTCCTCGCCAATTTTTTCGCTAAACTCTTCATCAAAAATTCCTGCTAACCGTGGGTTGCGTTCAATCATTGTTACGTCTTTTCCTATCTCTACAAAGTTCTCGGCCATTTCTAGACCAATATATCCACCGCCAATAACAACAATCTTTGAAACCCCATCTAAATCCTTCATTATTGCTTCGGTATCAGGAATGGTCTTAACTGAGTGTACGCCTTTTAGATCGACTCCGTCCCAAGGGGGAACAACTGGGCTTGCACCGGTTGCAACTAACAATTTGTCATAAGGAATCTCAAACCCATCACCAGAGACAACTTTTTTCTCGACGTCAACAGCCTTTACTTCATGATTCACACGCGCGTCAATTCCGTATTTCTCACGAAAAGTCTCCACGGAGCGTGCAATTAACGAATCAAATGAATCAATGACTCCGCCGACAATATAGGGGAGACCGCATTGAGCATAAGAGTACACCTCTCCCATTTCAAGTGTTGTTATATCAGCTTTCTCATCATGACGAACAATTTGCATCGCCGCACTCATCCCAGCGGCATCGCCACCGATAATAACATATTTCATCGAAACATCACTCCTTTTATATAGTTACTTTCCCCAAATCACTTCTAGTTAAGCAAGAATTGGGAAAGCTATATGAATGTAGTAGAGTCTGCAACCAAAAGGAAAGGGCGGCCTTTTGGCGGTGATAGTGCGAAGGAGTTTTGCAGTGGCTCCGCGCGGCGTGCGCCTTTTTGAGAAGATCGCTCAAAAAGGCTTAAGAGATGACGCCGGTTTCGCTCACTGCATCGAGACATATCCCAAAAGGCAAACCTGGCCTTTTGGGATATGTCTCTCATTGACCCGCTTCTTTCTGTATACTATAATTATAATGTTATACACTGGAAAATCTTAATGAGGTGAAGAGCCGTGTTAGATCGTTTACAATCAGTTGAGGATCGTTATGATCGTCTCAACGAGTTACTTAGTGATCCTGATGTCATAAATGATTCAAAAAAATTGCGTGAATATTCAAAGGAACAATCGGATTTAGAAGAAACTGTTCAAGTGTACCGTGAATATAAAGAAGTGAATGAGCAGCATCAAGATGCGAAAGCGATGCTTGAAGAAAACCTAGATGATGAAATGTATGCAATGGTGAAGGAAGAAATTAGTGAGCTTGCTGATCGCAAAGAAGAGCTCGAAGCTCGTTTGAAAATTCTTCTTCTGCCAAAAGACCCGAATGATGATAAGAACGTAATCATGGAGATTCGTGGGGCGGCTGGTGGAGACGAGGCGCAGTTGTTTGCGGGTGATCTTTACAAAATGTACAGTCGTTTTGCGGAAGCGCAAGGTTGGAAGACAGATGTAATTGAGTCAACAACTACGGAGCTTGGCGGGTATAAGGAAATTATTTTTACAATTAACGGCCAAGGTGCGTACTCGAAATTAAAATATGAAAATGGCGCACATCGTGTACAGCGTGTTCCGACAACTGAATCAGGTGGCCGGATTCATACATCAACAGCGACGGTAGCTGTATTACCAGAAGCGGAAGAAGTCGAAGTTGATATTCATGAAAAAGATATTCGTGTTGATACATTTGCTTCAAGTGGACCGGGTGGGCAAAGTGTAAATACGACGATGTCAGCCGTTCGTCTTACGCATTTACCAACAGGCGTAGTCGTTTCGTGTCAGGATGAGAAATCACAAATTAAAAACAAAGAAAAAGCAATGAAGGTTTTACGTGCTCGTGTATATGATAAATTCCAAAGTGAAGCACAAGCGGAATACGATCAAAACCGTAAGCTTGCAGTCGGTACAGGTGATCGTTCGGAGCGTATCCGTACGTACAACTTCCCGCAAAGCCGTGTAACCGATCACCGCATCGGTCTAACATTGCAAAAGCTGGAGCAAATCCTTCAAGGGAAGCTTGATGAAATCATTGATGCGTTGATCTTGGAAGAGCAAGCCGAAGCGATGCAAAATGCAGAGCAGTAAGATGAAAGAAATGGCAATTGGTGAGGCCCTTCGTTGGGCTTCTTCTTTTTTAGAGGAAAGAGGGTTAGAGCCGCCTGTTGCGGAATGGTTGTTACGTCACTATTATCAAATAAACAGAGCGAAACTGCTTATGATACTAGATGACAAAATCGAACCGGGACTCTTTAAGCGCCTCCAACAAGACATCAAACGTCACGCCGAAGGTACACCCGTACAACATATTATCGGCTATGAGGAATTTTACGGAAGACGTTTTATTGTAAACGAACATGTACTGATCCCGCGTCCAGAAACAGAGGAATTGGTCGTTGCTGTGACAGAGCTTAAGCAAAAGCTTTTTCGACAAGAAAAAATAAGCTTGATCGATGTTGGGGCAGGGAGCGGTGCTATTTCTGTCACTCTTGCGCTAGAGGACGAAACGCTAGACGTTCAAGCAATTGACATTTCTGAAGAGGCACTTAAAGTGGCGAAAAAAAATGCGGACGAGCTCGGTGCGAAGGTTCGCTTCAAAAATGGGGACTTGCTGAAGCCGATCATTGAAGAAGGAATTCGAGTAGAAGCGATTGTTTCCAATCCGCCATATATTCCTCTCTCGGATGCACCGAGTTTGGCTGTTCACGTCAGGGAGCATGAACCGCATTTGGCGTTATTTGGCGGCGAGGACGGGCTTGATTTGTACCGTCGCTTTATGGGAGAGCTTCCAGAAGTGCTGAAAGACAAGGGGATAGTTGGATTTGAAGTCGGTGTTGGTCAAGCTCAGGTCGTAAAAGAGATGCTTCAAACGGCATTCCCTTATGCAACGACGGAAATCAAAGTTGATATAAATGGCAAGGAGCGCATGGTCTTTGCTTATGGGAATATGACAAACTAAAATTACTTGCCTGCTAGGAACCTTTCTTAGCAGGTTTTTTTGTTATATACCCGTAGTATTTATATGTAGATTGCTAGTTTGCGAGGGAGGTGTTAACATAAATTACCATAGGAATTTTTAGTTTGTTACATAAAAGGTGGAGGCGAGCGTTTTGTTGGATTGGATCATGATTGTGATCACAATTGTTGTTATTAGTTTTTCAACATTGATGTTCATGAAAAGAAGAAGAAATACGAAAAACATCCATGGTGCAAAAGGGTGGGTCACTCCTGTCTGTATGTTACTGATGCCTGTTTTTGCACTTGTTGTTCATTTGCTTGATTTGGTCGGGATCATTAGCTGGGCAGGTCTGCTAGGGTTACTATTTGTCGCTGCCTACTATACAAAATATCTGCCTGTTACCAAGGATCGTGCTGGATCGAGATAAAAGAGATGTAAGCTCATCATAGAGCTGATGAAGGACAAAATTAGACAGAACTGTATGGGAAAAGTCCTTCATAAAGCAGATGAGGGACAAAACAAGATAGAAATTCAGAGGAAAAGTCTATCATACAGTCAATATAAATGATATTGGTGGGGATAGCGCCATATTCAACTATCCTATTAAACTATTTTTATCAAATTGATATGAACTCTAATGTCGTTGTATTGGTCGTTGATTGTTTGGGGTGTTATACGATTTAGGTTTCTGGGAACCTTTTTAACTGCCACTCGTAAAAATAGAAGGAATTATTTTTTACTCAGTTAGGGGGATTTCATGAAGCTGCCTGTCTGCTGGTCATGCGGTGAGACATTTCGCTGGCGAGAGCTTTTATTTGTGGTAGAAGGAAAAAAGACGTGCAAAAAGTGCGGAGCGAAACAATATACGACGACGCATTCGAAGTGGAGAACAGGGGTTGTTGTTTTGCCAGCTATCTATATTCCTGCTATCTGTCGTTTGCTTTTTGGTATGTCCTTATCGTCTTACCTTTTTCTCACAGTTCTAGTTTTCGTTATTTGTTTTGCGATTGTCCCATTTTATTATCAATTTACGGAGAAACGACAGCCTTTGTTTTAATAGTAGAAAAATCAATCACATTTTTTCTAGATTCTAAGTTTAAATAAGTACCGTCCTGGCCACAATGTTTTTATGAAGGGACGGTGCTTTTGAAATGAAACCAAATGTTGTTATTTATCTATTATTCTCTTTATTTGTTCTAATTATGAATTGGGAATCTCAAAACGCAGTAGCTGTTGCGTCTTTACATAATGAAGTAAACCAAGAAGAAGCAGTTAGACTTAGAATTCTAGCAAATAGTGATTCAGTACGAGATCAAGCGTTAAAGCGTGAAATCCGTGATGAAGTGAATGCGGCGATTACAGAAATGGTTCTTGGTGTAGGTGACTTAGAAGAAGGAAAAGCAATGATTGAAGACAATCTAGCAAAAATAGAAGACATCGTAGAGCGAGAGTTAGCGAAAATGGGAATGGATCAATCGTTTGAAGTCAGTTTTTCAGAAGTGGAGTTTCCGACAAAGTTATACGGCAACATTGTCTATCCAGCTGGTTTGTACGATGCGGTGTTAATTACACTAGGAGAAGGCAAAGGTGAAAACTGGTGGTGTGTGTTATTCCCGCCGTTATGCTTTCTTGATATGGCAAATGGTGATGCAGTAGTAGCTGATGCTGAGGAGGAAGTAGAGCAAACAGACGAGGACGACATAGAGGAGGTTGAGGTTAAGTTTTTCGTAGTAGAAATCTTCTCGAAAATTAAAGATCGTATTTTTTCTTCGGAAAATGTGTAAAGTCGAATACTAGAGGAACAAAAAGTTTCCTCTAGCATTATTTTTATGCGAAAATAAGAAAGCTAGCATAAAACATATAAGCTCCTCATACATATCTAGTACTAGATTAAGAGAGGGTGGAGCTTATGGGAATTGTTGTGCGGAAAGCGAAGAATAAGGACATGCTTCCGATTCAAAGGTTAGTAGCAAAAGCTGGATTGCGTGATGAAGGAATTGAACAATATATTGAAAGTTTTCTTGTTGTTGAGGATGAGGAAGAAAGTTTAATTGGCACAGTTGGTGTGGAAAAGTATGAAGAGAGTGGATTGCTTCGTTCGCTCGTTTTGGACTCGCCGATTTGGAATGCGAAGCTTAGCTTAGAATTTCTGCAGTTAACGTTGAAGTATGCAGAGGAGCAACACATTGAAACAGTGTATTTGTGTGCAAAAGGGACGAATGCACTGTTTCGCCAGTTGGGTTTTCGGGAAGTAGATAAGGAAGATGTTCCGGAAACTTTGAAGCATTCGGAGCACTTTAAACGGAATGCGACAGAGAAAGCAGAAGCGAAAGTGTGGGCTTGTGAATTAACAGAGTAAGTTGTGGAAAAGTGAATAAATATTGGAAGTTATCTACAGGTTATCCACGGTTGTGGATAACCTGTTTTTGTACGCGGATGAAAATATTGTCGAAATAGGGAGAGGAATCATGCGATTCTACGTGTAAGATCCTTGGTTTTCTAGGGTTTATGTCGAATTTTATCCGTTTTATTGACATCTATAGACAACACTTGCAAAATGGAAGGGATAGGAGAGATGAACTGTGAGTTATGAACAGACAAAATATTGGAGTGTGGATAACTTTTCCGGAAGTGAAGAAAATCTCCAATTAATTAAGGAAGCTGCCTTGTGGATAACGAAAGGAGAGGTTGTGGCCTTTCCTACGGAGACCGTGTACGGACTTGGAGCGAATGCGTTAGATGAGAGAGCGGTGAAACGAATTTTCGAAGCAAAAGGTCGACCAAGTGATAATCCACTTATTGTCCACATTGCTGAAATAGATCAATTACGTGAGCTAGTATCGGATATTCCAGAAAACGCTCATTTATTAATGAAGCAGTTTTGGCCTGGGCCATTAACATTAATTTTTAAGAAAAAAGAAGCGGTTGCTCCAAGTGTAACCGCAGGACTTGATACGGTAGCTGTAAGAATGCCCGATCATCCAGTTGCTAGAGAGTTGTTGCGAGCAGCGGGCGTTCCTGTTGCTGCGCCTAGTGCGAATTTGTCCGGGAAGCCAAGTCCAACGACAGCGGGACATGTGTTTCACGATCTAAAAGGGAGAATTAAAGGGATTGTTGATGGAGGCCAAACGGGAGTGGGTCTTGAATCAACGGTACTTGACTGCTCGAAGGACGTTCCTGTTTTGTATCGACCTGGTGGTGTTACGAAGGAGGAGCTTGAGGAAGTAGTTGGTAAGGTTGACGTTGACCCGTCGCTATTGTCTGACGATGAAACTCCATTATCTCCTGGAATGAAGTATACGCACTATTCACCAGCGGGTACGTTATATTTAGTACGGGAGAAAGAGAGGATTTTGGAGCTGGTGTCACAGGCGAAAGCGGACGGAAAGTGTGTGGGAGTGTTAACAACAGAAGAAGAGAACGGTCGGTATGAAGAAGCAGACGTCGTTGTTCCGTGCGGATCAAGAACCGATTTAGCGTCTGTTGCAACCGCGCTCTATGGCAGCTTGCGCAAGTTCGATGAGCACGGGGCAGAGGTGATATTTTCAGAAGTATTTCCATACGAAGGATTAGGTAGCGCCATTATGAATCGACTTGAAAAAGCAGCAGGGGGTCAGACCCCTCTGTAGCATGTTACAAGGCCACTGAAAAAGGTAATGTTCTTCTCCTTTTTCAGTGGACTTTAAGCAATGAGCGGAACCGTTGCATTGTCTTAAGCCTGCTATGAGTGGGTTTCTCGTAGCTGGCGCGCAAAGTGTGAAGCCATTGCTACTTCCTCGAGCTGCAATGGGGTCAGACCCCTCGGTATATCATTAACGCGGTGAAGAGAAGCCGAGGGGTCTGACCCCTCACTCGCTCTAAATAGACAGCCAACTTCAAAGTTGGCTGTCTATTTTCTTTTGGGCGTGCATACATTGGAATAGCATGTACAAGGAGTGGTTGTTGATGGGCGAGTTTGTGACACTTTTTATCATGTCAAGTGCGCTTGGGATGGATGCGTTTTCGATAGCGATTGGAATGGGTATGCTTGGTTTGCGACTAAAGCAAATTTTTAATATTGGCGTTACGATTGGATTGTTTCATATTGTAATGCCGCTTTTAGGGATTGCTACAGGCAAGTTGTTATCAAACTATTTTGGAATGATTGCCACATTAATTGGTGGTGGGCTTTTATTAATCATTGGTTTGCAAATGGTACTTTCTTCATTTAAATCTGATGAGGACGACAGGTTGATGCAGCCAGTAGGTCTAGGGCTTGTTCTTTTTGCTCTAAGTGTAAGCTTAGATAGTTTTTCTGCTGGATTGAGCTTTGGGATGTTAGGAGCGAAGACTGCGGTAACGGTACTGATGATTGGAATTGTCAGCATGGTATTATCATGGATCGGTTTATTGATGGGCTCGAGGTTTCAACATTACGTAGGGTCTTACGGAGAGCTACTTGGAGGCTTCATCTTAATAGGATTTGGAATTAAACTCATTTTTTAAAGCAATAAAGGACCCACCTAATACGGAATAATAAAAGGAAAGAAATGCCTTGGTTGCATATACCGTTTTCAAATTCGTTATGATAATATGGAACGTAATAGTAAGGGGAACGCTTCGTAAAGAGAGACTAAAAGACCCAATCGTATTGAAACAGAAAGGACGTTGGACATTACATGAAAAAAGTGTTGTTTGTTTGCACTGGAAATACGTGCAGAAGTCCGATGGCAGAGGCACTTCTTCGTTCGCGAATGGATGAGAGGATTGAAGTGAAATCTGCTGGAGTGCAAGCTTTTCCGAACAGCCCGGCATCAGAAGGGACCAAAGCCGTTTTAGCTGAAAAAGGAATATCGGCCGAACATGCTTCGCAACTAGTGACTGAAGAATTATTAGGCTGGGCGGATGTGATCTTGACGATGACAACTTCTCATAAAGAGATGATTAAAGTCTTCTATCCGCATGTGAATGAGAAGCTTTTTACATTGAAGGAATTCGTCGACCCGCATTCGTATGATCTAGATATTGCTGATCCAATCGGTGGGCCAATTGAATCTTACCGACAAACAGCTGAACAAATTGAACAATGCTTAGATATAGTCACAAAAAAATTAACAGAATAATCTTAATGAGGTGGAGTCAGCGTGGAGGGGGAACGAAAGTCTTACAAGGCGAGTATTCGAAAGAAATTAGTGATTGGCATTAGTGGACTAGCTGTTGTTACAGACAAACCTGTTTGCCCTAAATGCATCCATTGAAGCAGCGCGCGCCGGTGAGAAAGGAAGAGGATTTGCTGTTGTTGCGGATGAAGTGCGAAATTTGGCGGATAAGAGCGCGAAAGCCGTTCAAGGCATTACGAACTTGGCTCACAACATGCAATCAGAAGTGAAAAATGTAGCCGGCCAAATTGGAAATCAAGTCACCGTAGCTTTGAATCAGTCTGAACAAGGGACTGCTACGAATCAATCGATTTGAGAGATGGGAAAATCAGTGAATGAAGTCGCTGCGTGTATTACAGATATTTTGCATATGATTGATCGGTAAATGGAATCAATAAAGAAAATGACACATGAATCTCAAGAAGTGGCGGCAATTGCAGAAGAAACGTCAGTTGGATCGTTTGAGATATCAGCAATGACCGAGCAGTAAGGAACTGTTATTAACGAAATGGAAAGCATCGCACACGAGATTTCTAATCAAGCAAAAAAGTTAAAAATAACGATTGAGCGTTTTATAATATAAACAAGGAATGGGGTATATTAAGATGAAAGTAGCTATTGCTTCTGACCATGGCGGGATACATATTCGTGAAGAGGTCAAAATGTTAATGGACGAGCTTGGGATATCTTATGAGGATTTTGGGTGTGAATGCAGTACGTCCGTTGATTACCCGGATTATGCATTACCGGTTGCTGAAAAAGTAGCGAGTGGCGAGTTTGACCGCGGGATTCTTATTTGTGGTACTGGTATTGGGATGTCGATTGCAGCGAACAAAGTAAAAGGGATTCGCTGTGCGCTTGTTCATGATATGTTTACAGCCAAAGTGACGAGGGAACATAATGACAGCAATATTTTGGCGATGGGTGAGAGAGTCATTGGACCAGGACTTGCAAGAGAGATTGCTCGCATTTGGCTTGGAGCCGAATTTGAGGGCGGGAGACATGCAGATAGAGTAAAGAAGATTACTGATTATGAAGCATAAAGGAGGCGTGTTATGACTCCAATTGAACAACTGAAAGAACAGTTGACTTTAGCGCTGCAAGATTTACATGCGGCGTTTCCTTTATCCGAAGATGTCCTTCTTATTGTTGGGACAAGCACAAGTGAAGTGATAGGCGCGCATATTGGTTCAAATGGATCGCATGAAGTCGCTGAAGCCATTTACAGTATCCTAAAAAAACAGCAACAAGAAACAGGGGTTAAACTTGCCTTTCAATGCTGCGAGCATTTAAATCGGGCTCTTGTCATTGAAGAGGAAACAGCGAAACAACGTGGCTATGAGCTCGTATCCGCTGTTCCTGTTCGAAAAGCGGGCGGTGCGATGGCGACTTACGCGTTTAAAAAGATGAAAAATCCTGCGTTAGTTGAGGAAGTTCAAGCAGAAGCAGGTATTGATATTGGTGATACCCTTATAGGAATGCACTTGCGCAAAGTGGCTGTTCCGGTTAGAAGTCGTGTCAAAACGATAGGGGAAGCGCATTTGACAATGGCCAAAACCCGACCAAAACTAATCGGCGGCATTCGCGCTGTTTATGAAAAAACAGATGAACATGAATAAAAAATAAATTTTTATTAATTTCATACGGAAATAGATGATTGTTTGTGGTAAGATAAAAGCGAATCAGATGTCGAGTGGTTAGAAAACCGAAATATAAGCAATTGGAAGGGGAATAGAGATGTTGAATCAAAAGTCATTACAAGAGCAAGATCCAAAGGTGTTTGCAGCTGTTGGGCAGGAGTTAGGACGTCAGCGCGACAAAATTGAATTAATTGCGTCAGAAAATTTCGTAAGTGCTGCTGTTATGGAAGCTCAAGGTTCTGTATTAACAAACAAATACGCTGAGGGTTATCCTGGTCGCCGTTACTATGGCGGTTGTGAATATGTTGATATTGTAGAAGATTTAGCTCGTGATCGCGCGAAAGAAATCTTCGGTGCTGAGTATGTGAACGTGCAGCCTCACTCTGGTGCACAAGCGAACATGGCTGTTTACTTCACCATTTTAGAGCAAGGCGATACAGTACTTGGGATGAACCTTTCTCACGGTGGACACTTAACACACGGAAGCCCAGTTAACTTCAGTGGTGTTCAATATAATTTCGTTGAGTATGGTGTTGATAAAGAAACGCAATACATTGATTATGAGGTTGTTCGTGAATTAGCAAAAGAACATAAGCCAAAGCTAATCGTTGCTGGTGCTAGTGCGTACCCGCGCGAAATCGATTTTGCGAAATTCCGCGAAATTGCTGATGAGGTAGGAGCATACCTAATGGTTGATATGGCACACATTGCAGGTCTTGTAGCTGCTGGCTTACATCCAAACCCTGTTCCGCATTCTCATTTCGTAACAACGACGACTCACAAGACTCTTCGTGGTCCACGTGGCGGAATGATCCTATGTAAAGAAGAGTTCGGTAAGAAGATTGATAAATCGATCTTCCCTGGAATCCAAGGTGGTCCGTTAATGCACGTTATTGCTGCGAAAGCTGTGTCATTTGGTGAAGTATTAACTCCGGAATTCAAAGCTTACGGGCAAGCGATTATTGATAATGCAAAACGCCTTTCTGAAAAATTAATGAGTGAAGGGATCAACATCGTTTCGGGTGGAACGGATAATCACCTACTTCTTTTAGATTTACGCTCGCTTGACCTAACAGGTAAAGTAGCAGAGCATGCTCTTGATGAAGTTGGGATTACAACGAACAAAAACACGATTCCATTCGATCCGCAAAGCCCATTTGTGACAAGTGGTATCCGTATTGGTACAGCTGCTGTTACATCACGCGGCTTAGATCTTGAAGCAATGGATGAGATCGGTTCAATCATCGCTCTTACTCTTAAAAATGTTGATAATGAAGAAAAACTTGAAGAAGCACGCACTCGGGTAGCTGCATTAACAGCGAAATTCCCGATGTATACGCATCTTTAAGATGAAAAAGCTGGACCTTTAGGGGTCCGGCTTTTTTTTGTGGTGTGCAGAGGGGCAAGACAGTATGACTCTTGAACCTGCGTTTCAAATGCTTGTTAAAATTTACTGTTTTCATAAATATTGTTGCTGTGAAGAAACGTTTTTTCTTATAGCGAAATGGAACGAACATGTGGAGAACACGTCCCCCATAAAAACAACAAAGTATGCGAAACAGCCTAAAGTTTAGAAGTAGCAGGGTATTTGTGACAAATAGCAGCAAAATACAAAAGCCTTTTGTAGCCAGCAGATTACCCAAGCTGAAAATTTGTAATATTACTTTAACTTTTGTTTGGGAGAATTTCTCACTGTAAACCTTGAAGGGGAGTAGCTTTTTATGTAGAATCTTGTAGAAGCGAAGTCATCTTGAATGGATGAAGAAAGAATAAAGGAGCTAATAACGTATGAGCAAAGTTTTCGTGTTTGATCACCCTTTAATTCAGCATAAACTAACGTATATCCGTGATAAGGAAACAGGGACAAAGGAATTTCGTGAACTTGTTGACGAAGTTGCCGGTTTAATGGCATTTGAAATTACACGTGATTTGCCATTACAAGATGTAACGGTCGAAACACCTGTAGGAACAGCAAAATCAAAAACAATTGCAGGGAAAAAGCTTGGTCTTGTGCCGATCCTACGTGCGGGCCTTGGTATGACAGATGGAATTCTACGCATGATTCCAGCGGCAAAAGTGGGACATGTCGGCTTGTACCGCGATCCAGAAACGTTACAGCCGGTTGAATACTATGTAAAGCTTCCGACAGATGTAGAAGAACGTGAATTTATCGTCATTGATCCAATGCTTGCAACAGGTGGTTCGGCAATTGAGGCAATTCACAGCTTGAAAAAGCGCGGGGCAAAAACGATTAAGTTAATGTGTCTTGTTGCAGCACCTGAAGGCGTGCAGCTAACACAAGAAGCGCACCCGGATGTGGATATCTACTTAGCTGCATTAGATGAAAAGCTTAATGAAAAAGGCTACATAGTTCCAGGACTAGGAGATGCAGGAGATCGTTTATTCGGAACAAAATAACAACATCAAAAAAGAGGTAGGGCCTATAAAGAGCCCGCCTCTTTTTCGCTGTGCAGGGGTAAAGAGGGGTCTGACCCCTCTTTACCGCTCTTCGATAAAGCACACCGCCTGCATGTTTTCTCGTTTGCTGTTCATACTATCTACATATGCAAAATGGTGGGGGAGATGGATATGAAAAGAGTCATTGCGTGTTTATTAATATTGACGATAGCATGTAGCATCAGTCTTAGTTCTGCTCAGGCTGCGATATACCCTGAAATCCCAACCGTTGGAAAGGTGGATCAATCAGATGAGAAGGTCGTTGTCATTGTTACAGCGGTAGGCGAGGTTGATGATGTATTAAAGCAGGTTGCCACTACTTTTCCTTCGAGCAAAGTAAGGAAAACATTTAAACGAGCACTAAACGGCTTTTCAATCGAACTTCTAGAAAGTGAAGTAAAGATGCTGCAAGAGCTTAATGAGGTGGAACGAGTAGATAAGGTTGTTGAATATAAAGCGAACTTAGACGGAAGTGTGCCATTTATCGGCACAGATAACATTAGGGGGCGTCTTGACCCGAACGGTGAACACTTAACTGGAAAGGGTATCAAAGTTGCTGTTATTGATACAGGAATCGATTACACACACCCAGATTTAAAAAACAATTACAAAGGCGGGTACGATGTTGTTGATTACGACCGAGATCCAATGGAAACTGTTGTATCACAAGGGCCACCAACTCTTCATGGGACGCATGTAGCTGGAATCATTGCTGCAAATGGCCAAGTAAAAGGTGTAGCACCAGAAGCTGATATCTACGCATATCGTGCGCTAGGTCCGGGTGGACAAGGGACGACAGAGCAAGTCATAGAAGCGATTGAAAAGGCAATTGAAGATGGCGTCGATGTTCTTAATCTATCTCTCGGAAATACAGTGAACGGACCTGATTGGCCTACAAGTGTGGCACTTGATAAAGCGGTGGAAGAAGGCATTGTTGCTGTCACCTCAAACGGTAATAGTGGTCCTAATATGTGGACGGTTGGTTCGCCGGGAACGTCAACGAAAGCAATATCTGTTGGGGCCTCTGCACCACCAATCAAAACCCCCTTTGTTACAATTCCTGGATTAGACAAAGAAGTCACGCTCTATCCAATCGGTGGTACGTTGCCATGGAATTTAAAAAGAGACTTTGAACTAGTTGAAGTAGGACATGGACTAAAGGAAGAATGGGAAGACGTTGATGCAAGCGGCAAAATGGTTTTAATCAAGAGAGGAATGATCCCTTTTTCTGAAAAAGCTAGGTATGCACTGGAGAACGGAGCAAAAGCAGTACTCATTTATAACAACTTGCCTGGATCTTTTGTTGGTGCCGTTGAGCAAGGGGTGAAGCTGCCTGTTGTCAGCATCTCTAAAGAAGATGGTGAGTGGCTGTTAGAACAGCTAGAAGAAAGCAAAGATCGTCAGTTTGCACGAACGATTTACCGTAATGAGGAGGATTTTATCGCCCCATTTAGCTCAAGAGGACCAGTTACGCAAACGTGGGAAGTAAAACCTGACTTGGTTGCACCTGGCGTGTCTATCGATAGCACCGTGCCAAAAGGGTACCTAGGACTAAATGGAACGAGTATGTCAGCACCTCACGTGGCAGGAGCGGCAGCATTGGTGAAACAAGCACATCCTGATTGGAATCCAGACCAAGTTAAAGCAGCGTTAATGAATACGGCAAAAAAGCTTATGAACGAGGACGGAGAACCGTATTATCCATATGAACAAGGAGCAGGAAGACTTCAAGTCGATAAAGCGATTGATGCGACAACTCTTGCGTATCCAGGAGCGATTACGTTTGGAAAATGGACAAAGGATGATCCGAGGGAAAAGCGTGAAGTGACGTTTACGATTGAGAACCATGACAAGAAGACGCGTACGTATAATGTGAAGCCACCATTTGAGCTACCTGATGGGTTGCAATGGGATGTTCCATTTGCAACGACAATTAAGCCAGGTAAGAAAAAAGAGGTTACGGTCAAGCTAGATCTCTTTCCGGCAGTACTTGCAGAAGGAATCCATCATGGGGATATTGTCATTGAAGGTGGCAAAGATCCAATCTCGATTCCTTATGTGTTTTTCATTGAAGAACCGGATTACCCGAGGGCAATGGCCTTTAACTTTGGACACGGTGATCGTCCTGGTGAATACCGTTATGAACTGTACTTACCAGGTGGAGCGGAAGAAATGGGTATCGCCTTGTATGACCCGGACACCTTCCAGTTTGTCAAGTTTTTAGACTTCAAGGAAGACGTCGGACGCGGCATGGTCGGAAAAGAATGGGATAATCTTGACTTGCCAGATGGCAATTACAAAGCATTAATTTTTGCTAAAAAAGATGGAAAAGAGGACACGATTGAATCGACGATTACCATTGGGGCCTCGCTGCCAGAAGAGAAACAAAGTGAAAATTAAGGGTCAGACCCCTCTTTATCACTGCGAAGCGTGAAAGAGGGGTCTGACCCCTATTTGTGAGCTTTTTTGACAATCGTGTGAACGCGGGAAATATCCTATTTATTTAGTGCGAAATCGCATTGACACAGGGTTTTCACTATTGTACGATTAAAAAGGTTGTGGTGAGAAGGTTTACATATGTGAAATTGTGTGAAGGTTTAGAATTACAAATTTCGACCAAAGCATAATGCGAAGAGGAGGCTGTTCATGACGAATGGCAGACGAAGTCCGTTACGTGCAATCGTACTCGTTTCGATCATTTCTTCTTACGTCGTAGGGGGAACCGTTGGTGGGGTCTTTCTCGGGTTATGGCTCGGCAATCAGTTCGGAGCAAAACCATTCTTTCTTATCACGTGCTTATTTTTAGGACTTTCAACAGGGTTATACGGTGTATACAACGCTGTCAAACCTTTTTTAGGAGACGGTAAAGAGTAATGTTAACAGTTGATGGAAAGATGAAACGTTATACCATTGTAGTAAGTGTGATTCTGTTGCTCTTTACAGTAGGTTTTTTTCTTACCGTACATAAACCTCAATTCCTCGGTCTCATAGTTGGACTAGCTTTTAGCTATCTTAGTCTTTGGACAACCTTCAGAAAAACGAAAGTAATTGGAGACGTTGCTTCTGGACTGAAGAAGTATTCGATGTTTTCCTATCTAATTGCTAGTTTTGGCGTCTTAATTCGGATAGGGTTGGCTATATTATGTGTGTGGCTAGCTTTGATGTACCCCAAGACGCTCCATTTAATTTCGGTCATTACAGGGTTTTCCCTGATCTATATTATCATTATGGCAGATATGCTTATTGAATTTGGTAGAAAGAGGTGAAAACATTATGGATCATATAGCACCTATGAGGGAGATTGGCGGCTTATGGTTTAATATGTCAACAGTTCTAATGACGACTGTGGCATGTCTAATCGTATTCTTAATCTGTTTTATTGGTACTCGTAAGTTGGCAATGCGCCCAAGTGGTTTACAGAACTTCCTGGAGTGGCTAATTGATTTCGTACGCGGAATCATTAAAGCGAACATGGGATGGAAAGTCGGTGGACAATTTATTGCCCTCGCCTTCACATTAATATTCTATGTCTTCGTTGCAAATATGCTGGGACTTCCTTTTGAAATCTACAATAAGGATTCTCACGAAGTATGGTGGAAATCACCAACATCAGATCCTGCCTTAACATTAACAATGGCAGCACTCGTTATTATCTTAACTCACTATTATGGAATTAAGATTAGAGGGTTTGGAGAGTACTTGAAGGATTATGTTCGTCCTGTACCATTCCTATTACCTTTTAAGATTATTGAGGAGTTCGCGAATACGTTAACGCTAGGTATGCGTCTATTCGGTAACGTATATGCAAAAGAAATTCTCATGGTATTACTCGTCGGCCTAGGTACATCAGGTTTGGTGGGGATGTTCGGAGGATTCCTTCCGACAATGATATGGCAAGCCTTTGGTATGTTCATTGGAACCCTGCAAGCATACATTTTCGCGATGCTAGCAATGGTTTACATGGCACACAAAGTAGAACATCATTAAACACAGCTCAATCCTGAGCGTTTAAAAATAATAAAAAAATTATATTATCCTTAAGGAGGACTTATTCTCATGGAAGCATTAGCAGTAGCAATTGTAGCAGGTTTAGCAGCAATCGGTGGTTCGATTGCAGTAGCAATTATCGTAAGAGCAACACTTGAAGGTGTAACGCGTCAACCAGAACTTAAAGGGACGTTACAAACACTTATGTTCATCGGTGTACCTCTTGCAGAGGCTGTTCCGATCATCGCGATCGTTATCTCTTTCCTATTACTATTTGGATAATTGCGCTCATCGCTTATTTGGCGAGGAGTTCACACATAACAATGGCGACAGGGTCGGGCTATGGGACCTTTCGCCATTCCTTATGTATCGTTAGTGAAATGAAACATTAATTACTGTCTGAGCAGTCTGTGAATAAATAGATTTACGAAAATCTTCACATCCAAGAAAGGAGTGAATCGAAATGGGTTTTGTAATTCCATGGGGATCAATACTTTATCAACTAGCAGCATTTTTAGTATTACTTTTCTTCCTCAATAAATTTGCTCTTAAGCCGTTACTAGGCGTAATGGAAAAGCGTGAGCAAATGGTTAATGAAAATATGGACTCAGCTGAAAAAAGCCGTAAAGATGCAGAGGGATATATTGAACAACAACGTAAAGAGTTAGAAAAAGCAAAGCTTGAAGCTCAAGAAATCATTCAACAAGCGAAAAAGCTAAGCGAGCAACAAGGTCAAGATATTTTAGATCAAGCACGTGAAAATGCTGAACGCCTGAAAGATTCGGCTTTAGCTGAAATTCAACGTGAGAAAGAACAAGCTGTATCTGCTCTTCGTGAACAAGTTGCTGGTCTTTCCGTTTTAATTGCCAAGAAGGTAATTGAAAAAGAGTTAGATGAAAAGGCACAAGAGAAACTTGTTGAAGAGTATCTTAAAGAGGTAGGCGATAAGCTATGAGCAATCAAGCAGTAGCGAATCGTTATGCATCAGCCCTATTTCAGCTTGCAAAAGAAAAGCATGACTTAAAGAAAGTAAATGAAGAATTACAAGTTGTGAAAAATGTTGTTGAATCAACACCTGAACTTGTACAATTCCTAACTCATCCGAAAGTGACCGTTGCACAGAAGCAAGCTTTTATCAAAGAAAGCTTTAAAGGCTTAAGTGACGTGAGCTTAAATGCACTTCTTATGTTAATTGACCGTAAACGAACAGATATCCTTGTTCCAATGGTAAATAAATATAAAGAGTTAGCCTACGAGGCTCAAGATATGGCTGAAGCGATCGTGTATTCGACAAAGCCGTTAACTGAGAAAGAGCAAGACCATATCGCAAAGGTATTTGCGAAAAAAGCAAAGAAATCAAAGCTTGAATTAAAAAACATCGTTGATTCAGAGTTAATCGGCGGAATTAAGATCCGTATCGGGGATCGCATATATGACGGCACTGTAAAAGCGCAGCTTGATAAGCTTGAGCGCAATATCGTAGCCGGAACACGCTAGAAGATAGGGGTGAAAGCAATGAGCATTAAAGCAGAGGAAATTAGTTCTCTTATTAAACAGCAGATTGATCAGTTTCAGTCTGATGTTCAAGTACAGGATGTAGGTACAGTTATCCGTGTTGGTGACGGTATCGCGCTTGCTCATGGCCTTGAAAACGTAATGGCTGGTGAGCTTCTTGAGTTCTCAAACGGGGTAATGGGGATGGCTCAGAACCTTGAGGAGAATAACATCGGTATTATTATCTTGGGTCCTTACTCAGATATCCGCGAAGGTGACGAAGTAAAACGTACTGGTCGTATCATGGAAGTACCAGTAGGTGAAGAGTTACTTGGTCGTGTTGTAAATGCTCTTGGACAACCTATCGATGGATTAGGTCCAATTGCTACTTCAAAAACTCGTCCAGTTGAAAGCAAAGCACCGGGTGTTATGGCTCGTAAATCGGTTCATGAGCCGCTTCAAACTGGTATTAAGTCAATCGATACAATGGTTCCAATCGGTCGTGGTCAACGTGAGTTAATCATCGGAGACCGTCAAACAGGGAAAACAGCTATTGCGATTGATACAATCTTAAACCAAAAAGACCAAGATATGATTTGTATCTATGTTGCGATTGGTCAAAAGAAAACAACAGTTGCAGGTGTAGTAGAAACACTACGTTCGCGTGGTGCTCTTGACTATACAATCGTTGTTTCTGCAAGTGCGTCTGACCCAGCACCGATGCAATTCTTAGCTCCATATGCAGGGGTATCAATGGGTGAGGAGTTCATGTATAATGGCAAGCATGTTTTAATCATCTATGATGATTTATCAAAACAAGCTGCTGCTTACCGTGAGCTTTCATTATTGTTACGTCGTCCTCCAGGTCGTGAGGCATTCCCAGGGGATGTATTCTACTTACACTCTCGTTTATTAGAACGTGCAGCGAAATTAAGCGATGAACTAGGTGGAGGTTCAATTACAGCTCTTCCATTCATCGAAACGCAAGCTGGTGACGTATCTGCGTACATTCCAACAAACGTAATTTCGATCACAGATGGACAAATCTTCTTACAATCAGATTTATTCTATTCTGGTGTTCGTCCAGCCGTTAACGCAGGTCTTTCTGTATCACGTGTTGGTGGTTCTGCACAAATTAAAGCAATGAAAAAAGTAGCTGGTACACTTCGTCTTGACCTAGCTGCATACCGTGAGTTAGAAGCATTCGCTCAGTTCGGATCTGATTTAGATAAAGCAACTCAAGCGAAATTAAATCGTGGACAACGTACGGTTGAGGTTCTGAAACAAGACCTTCATAAACCACAACCAGTTGAGTACCAAGTAACGATTATTTATGCTCTAACAAAAGGTTTCTTAGATGATATCCCAGTTGAAGACGTTCTTCGTTTTGAATCAGAGCTATTCACTTACTTTGATCATAACAAGAAAGAAATTCTTGATCACATTCGCACAACTGGTGGTCTTCCAAACGAAGATGAGTTCAAAGCTGCGATCAGTGAGTTCAAAAAAGGATTCGTTCCTAGTAACTAATTAGTATTTGTTCAACTGACATTTGAACATCTTAGGTAGATCGGATTAGTTTTTGCGAAAAGGTGGTGAAAAGAAATGGCTTCAATGCGAGATATAAAAGGACGAATTACTTCGACAAAGAAGACAAAGCAAATTACAAAAGCGATGCAAATGGTATCAGCTGCTAAGTTGAACCGTGCGCAGCAGAATGCGCAGTCATTCCAACCATACACGGAAAAAATTCGTGAGGTGGTAGCAAGTATTGCATCTTCTTCAACAGAAGTTTCTCACCCGATGCTAGAAGAGCGTCCGGTAAAGAAAACGGGCTATGTTGTGATCACTTCTGACCGTGGGTTAGCTGGAGGTTACAATGCAAGTTTAATTCGTTCCCTTCTCAAAACGATTAGTGAGCGTCATAAATCACCTGATGAGTACGGAATTATTGTCATCGGTCGAATCGGACGTGACTTATTCAAAAAACGTAATCTTCCAATCATTCAAGAAATCACTGGGCTAGCGGATCAACCAGATTTTAACGATATTAAAAATTTGGCGAAGACAACAGTTGAGATGTTTTCTGATGGGGTGTTTGATGAGCTATACGTGTGGTACAACCACTTCGTAAGTGCACTTACACAGGAAGTAACGGAGTCAAAGCTCTTGCCGCTTACAAACATTGCGGAAGGTGTGACGACAACAGCGTATGAGTATGAGCCGTCTGAGCAAGCCATTTTAGAACGTTTATTGCCACAATATGCAGAAAGCCTTATTTTCGGTGCATTGCTTGATGCAAAAGCAAGTGAATTTGGTGCACGTATGACGGCAATGAGCGCTGCAACAGACAATGCAACTGCTCTCATTGATGATTTAACATTAATTTACAACCGAGCACGTCAAGCGGCGATCACACAAGAAATTACGGAAATCGTCGGCGGGGCTGCAGCTCTCGAATAAAACAAAAGAGGTCTCTCAGAGTAGGGAGTCTCATTAATAAATCAATAGGAGGGTTTCCTTTTTCGGTTAATAAGTGTGAAAAAGGAACGCTCCGACATACAAGGAAGAAGGAAGATCCTTCAACCTTCAAGTAGTAGTGAATAGGAGGGACTAAAAAATGAATAAAGGTCGCATTACTCAGGTAATGGGTCCAGTTGTTGACGTAAAATTCGACAGTGGAAACCTTCCTGAAATCAACAATGCATTAACTGTTTCGCAAAAGAGCGATAACAATGCTGTTGATGTAAACGTTACTCTTGAAGTTGCCTTGCACCTTGGCGATAACTCAGTTCGTACAGTTGCAATGGATTCAACGGATGGTCTAGTACGTGGAACAGAAGCAGTAGATACAGGTGCGCCAATTTCTGTACCTGTTGGTGAAGCTACACTTGGACGTGTATTCAACGTGCTTGGAGAAGCAATCGATCTAAAAGATCAAGTTCCAGCAGATGTGAAGCGTGATCCAATTCACCGTGAAGCTCCTAAATTTGAAGAGCTTTCAACTACGACGGAAATCCTTGAAACAGGGATTAAAGTCGTTGACCTTCTTGCACCATACGTTAAGGGTGGTAAGATCGGTCTATTTGGAGGTGCCGGTGTAGGTAAGACGGTACTTATCCAGGAATTAATTAATAACATCGCTCAAGAGCACGGCGGTATCTCGGTATTTGCTGGTGTAGGTGAGCGTACTCGTGAAGGAAATGACCTTTTCCACGAGATGACTGACTCTGGCGTTATTAAGAAAACGGCAATGGTATTTGGTCAAATGAACGAGCCACCTGGAGCACGTATGCGTGTTGCTCTTTCTGGTTTGACTATGGCTGAGCATTTCCGTGATCGTGATGGACAAGATGTACTTCTTTTCATCGATAACATCTTCCGTTTCACGCAAGCAGGTTCAGAGGTTTCGGCCCTATTAGGTCGTATGCCTTCGGCCGTTGGTTACCAACCAACACTTGCAACAGAAATGGGTCAATTACAAGAGCGTATCACGTCAACAAAAGTTGGTTCAGTAACATCGATCCAAGCGATCTATGTACCAGCCGATGACTATACGGATCCAGCTCCAGCAACGACGTTTGCTCACTTAGATGCAACGACGAACCTTGAGCGTAAACTTTCTGAGATGGGTATTTACCCAGCGGTTGATCCACTTGCATCAACATCACGTGCGCTTTCTCCTGAAATCGTTGGAGAAGAGCATTATGAAGTTGCTCGTCAAGTTCAGTCAACTCTTCAAAAGTATAGAGAATTACAAGATATCATTGCGATCCTTGGTATGGACGAGCTTTCTGAAGAAGATAAGTTGATCGTTGCGCGTGCGCGTCGTATCCAATTCTTCTTATCTCAAAACTTCCACGTTGCAGAGCAGTTCACTGGCCAACCAGGATCTTATGTACCAGTTAAAGAAACGATCAAAGGCTTCAAAGAAATCCTTTCAGGTAAGTATGACGATCTTCCTGAAGATGCATTCCGCCTAGTTGGTCGTATTGAAGAAGTAGTTGAAAAAGCTAAACAAATGGCGTAAATAGCGCTTTATCAAATATTAAAACCCGGTTTTGCTACTTTAGGAGGGTTTTCAAATGCCGACAATTCAAGTAAGTGTTGTTACTCCTGATGGCAAGGTGTATGACGGTGCTGTTGATATGGTCGTTGTTCGCACAGTAGAAGGCGAACTCGGTATTTTACCAAATCACATCCCGTTAGTTGCTCCATTAACTGTTGGAGCCGTACGCTTAAATAAAGGCACCACTGTGGAAAAAGTAGCTGTGACTGGTGGATTTGTTGAAGTCCGTCCAGACCAGGTAACGATTTTAGCAGAGGCAGCTGAGTTGCCTTCAGATATTGATGTAGACCGTGCAAAAGAAGCTGAAAAACGTGCGAGACAACGTATTGATTCAGCTAGATCAGACGAAATTGACTTCAAACGTGCTGAATTAGCACTTAGAAGAGCTGTAAACCGTCTTGATGTTGCAGGTAAATAATCTTTACAAAAATAAGACGCCTTTTGGTGTCTTATTTTTTTGTTTTGCTAATACTATAAATGTGGGACTATTACTTCCTATTTATTCCATTGAAAAGTTGCTTATTTGTTCATTGTTTTGTGTCTAATTTGTTAACAGAAATTGTGTGTTTTTTGTGGAAAATGGTGCAAAATGAGCGGTTTGGGTAGTACTTTTTTTAATGTTGGTTTATTGTATTTTTAGTGTGATGTTGAAGTGGTTTAGTGTCCAAAAGAAAAAGGGTAAATCGTCCTTTTGAAGCTGTGCTACGAAAAGTGGCAATGGCTCCGCGCGCCGTACGCTTTTTGAGAAACCCGCTCAAAAGGCTTAAGAGATAACGGCGGTTGGGCACATTACGAAGTATCAATAAGAGGGAGGACGTCCTTTTTAGAAGCTGTGCTACGAAGAGTGGCAATGGCTCCGCACGCCGTACGCTTTTTGAGAAACCCGCTCAAAAAGCTCAAGACACAACGGCGGCTGCGCTCATTGCTTAGTCCAAAAGAAAAAGGGTAAATCGTCCTTTTTCTTTTGGACTAAAATAGGTCCGAACAACTAGAAAAATCGTGTGGATTTTTTACAATGAATCAGTTATGATGGAAAATGGGCTGAAATTTGTAGAGATGCTGATACAAAGGTAGGTTCGCCGTTTTTTTGATCATGAATAAGGGAGTAATGATGACGATGTTTGATGGATTGGGACAGCAAGCGGTCATACATATTGTGGTCAATGTGTTTTTCATTGGCGTTACATGGTGGGCATTACAATCTTTTCGATTTGATCTTTTTGTAAGAGAACCAAAGGGTCCGAAGGCAAAAGTCCTCATGATAATCGTGACGATTGCCATTGCTCAATTGGTTAGTCAGTTCTTTCTTGATTATCTATATTCTTCACAAATGCTTAAGTATTTGTGGGAGTAAGCACTTTCAAGTTTGACTACAACTTCCATGTATGCTTAGTCTTCTTCAGGAAAAAATGATAGTAATAAACGTTTTCTTGGGGAGGAGAACAACGTGGGTAAGGTTTGATTGTTCTTGTAATTGGTTTGAATCTTTCTGTTAAAGGGTATGAAGATGTTCAGCGGGCAAAAATAGACGTTCTGTCATATCAGCAACTATTCACTGGGTTTCAAAAAAAAAAAATGAAACTTTAGAGCACATTTAATCGTTTAAAGAATTGAGCATTCCGCACGCAGTTGCGTCGAAAACATTCGATGGATTGATGAGCTCTAGATCGAACAGCATGATGGATTGGTGATATAGGTGGGACTGAATAGACATGCTCACTTTACATAAAAATCCAAGCGATTAGGTTCCTGGATCAATTTCATTTAACGCTTTATCCAACACCAATGAACAACGTACCTAGGCATCTATACGGTACATGGAACGAATGGATCTGTACTTGAATCTAATATAGTATGCAATATTAATGTAGGAATTGGATTTGCGACTATATGTCCAGCTATAGAGGTTTCAAGCAGATTCTCCCAACAAAGATACGAGAGAGAGAGAGTGGGATCTTCGAATTTTAAGCTGAAACGGTTAGCTCACTGACTTCCTCAGTTTGTTCTCCTTTTCCGCGTATAATTCAAAATGGACACCATAATTAGAAAAAAAGTAAAAAAATATGAATGTCCAAGTTGCAATTTGAGACTTCAATGAAGGATTGGGCGCAGGGACAACGTTGACAATAGGAACGCCTATTATTACGACTGAATATTGATGATAGAGAAGAGACTATAATTTAGACGCGGAGGGGAATACGTTGGAAAAAATTATTGTCCGGGGTGGCAATCAGCTACGCGGCACTGTTAAGGTAGAAGGCGCGAAAAACGCAGTCTTACCTGTAATTGCTGCATCAATTCTAGCAGGCCGCGGCACAAGCCACATATATGATGTGCCACAATTGGCAGATGTATACACGATGAAAGAAGTATTAAGTAATTTAAATATCGATGTCAAATATGAAGATGGGAAATTTACTGTAAATGCAGAAAAACCATTAAAGACAGAAGCACCATTTGAATATGTACGTAAGATGAGAGCTTCTTTCCTTGTAATGGGACCTCTTCTTGCGCGTGTAGGAAAAGCAAGAATTGCTCTTCCAGGCGGTTGTGCAATTGGTTCACGACCAATTGATCAACACTTAAAAGGGTTCGAGGCAATGGGTGCAACTGTAGAGATCGGAAATGGATTTATTGAAGCACGTATTGACGGCCGCTTGCAAGGTGCGAAAATTTATCTAGACTTCCCAAGTGTAGGTGCAACAGAAAACATCATGATGGCAGCTGCAATGGCAGAGGGAACGACGATTATTGAGAATGCTGCAGAAGAGCCTGAAATTGTTTGTGTTGCTAATTACTTGAATGCGATGGGCGCGAAAGTCCGCGGTGCCGGTACTGGTGAAATCCGTATCGAAGGTGTTGACGAATTAGTAGGTGCAGAGCACACGGTAATCCCTGATCGTATCGAAGCTGGAACATTCATGGTAGCAGCTGCGATTACAAAAGGGGATGTATTAGTCGAAGGTGCTGTTACTGAACATTTACGTCCACTTATTGCAAAAATGGGTGAAATGGGCGTCAAGATCATTGAAGAAGAGAACGGGCTACGTGTTGTGGGACCTGAGAAGTTAAAGCCGGTTGACTTTAAAACAATGCCTCATCCTGGGTTCCCAACTGATATGCAAGCACAAATGATGGCATTACTGCTAGCTGCAGACGGAACAGGTGTCATCACAGAAACAGTATTCGAAAATCGTTTTATGCATGTAGAAGAATTTCGTCGCATGAACTCGAACATTAAGATCGAAGGCCGTTCAGCCATCATCACAGGACCAAACAATCTTCAAGGTGCAGAAGTTTCTGCAACTGATTTACGTGCAGGGGCTGCCTTAATCATTGCAGGTCTTATCGCAGATGGTGTTACTCGAGTAATGGAGTTAAAACATATCGACCGAGGATACGTCAACTTAGCTGGAAAACTTCAAGCACTAGGTGCAGACGTAGAGCGAATTGAGGAAGAACTAGAAGAAGAAATTGAAAATCTAGAAGCTCCAGCTCCACTACAAATCAAATCAATCTAATTATGGATAGCAAAGAGATACAAATCGAATGGTTTGTATCTTCTTTTTTGTTAGGCTGTTTATAATCATTTTTTCGCTTAACAGGTCTGTTGCATTGCTCCCCTCCACACCATACATCCCCGCAAAATCTCTTATTTTTACATATCGCAAGTGAGTTCTATTTCCTGCCAAGCTTTCATATACTTTTTTAGACAGATTAGTAAATGGAGGATCAGACATGAAACGACTTCTCGTTGTAGCCACTATTTTATGCACAGTTGTGCTCATTATTCCAGCCGTATTAGTAGTATTTCTTTCAGATCCTGCAGAGAGTACGACGACCGTCACTCGGACAATCACGTTAGAAGAGGCAGAAGAGCAATTTTCATATGTTCCTGAGGACGATGTCTTCGTTACCGTTTTTCGAACAGCAACCGAACAATTGGAGGAAACTCCTTTAGAAAGGTATGTTATGGGGGTTGTGGCGTCTGAAATGCACGCCAATTTTGAAATGGAAGCTTTAAAGGCACAAGCGTTAACGGCACGTACTTATATGGTGAAGCATATTTTACAACCGCGTACTGAACAGCTGCCAGAAGGGGCGATGGTGACTGATACGACGAATCATCAAGTCTATAAGAATGAAGAAGAGTTAAGAGAGCTTTGGGGTGATGATTACGAACGTAACATGGCGCGTATTCAGGAGGCTGTGCTGTCTACTCAAGGTCAGGTGTTAACGTATGAAGGGGAGCCAATTGATGCGTTGTTCTTTTCAACGAGCAACGGATATACAGAGAACTCAGAAGACTATTGGGGAGATGAAATCCCTTATTTGCGTAGTGTAGAAAGCCCATGGGATCAGGTGTCCCCTCGATTTTCTTCAGAAACAAGCGTGACGGTTAGTGAGTTTCAAGAAAAGCTTGGAGTCACACTGCCTGACGACGGTTCAGTAGGGGCCATTTTAGAGCGTACAGAGGGTGGACGCGTGGCCAAGGTAGTTATTAATGGAAAAGAGTTTACTGGTCGTGATGTGAGAGATAAATTAGCGCTAGACTCATCTGACTTTCAGTGGCAGCGTCAAGGAGAGCAGGTTACGATTCAAACAAGAGGATGGGGTCATGGTGTTGGAATGAGCCAATTTGGAGCTGATGGCATGGCGAAGGAAGGCAGCAACTATACCGACATCATCCACCACTATTATAAAGGGGTAGAAATCCAGCCAGTCGATCCATTTGTATCTGAAATGTTAGCAAAAGCTGAATAATGTATTGAAAGATCCTTGAGTCACTCAAGGATCTTTTTTTATGGAATCTAGAAAAAACCTCTTACCAATCCGCAACACTAAGCCTATTCACAACTTTTTTAATAAAGTGCATAAAAGAAACCCGTTTGTCGAAAACTAATTTAAAAAAAGTTTTTGCAAGATGTATACATTTCTAGCAATCTGATCAGAATGATTGCTGAGGTGATGGAAAATGAGAGAAGAAGAAAACAATCGCTCTTCTAAATCTGAAGAAAAACTAAATGTAAAAAATTTATTACGTAAGCGTTGGGTATTACCTGCAGTATACTTAGTAGCTGCAGCTGGTGTGTTAAGTGCCGTTTTTGTTATGCAAGGTGGAGACGAGTCAGCAGCACCAGAAGATAGTGTTGAAGTAACAGATCCAAACTATACTGGAGATATGAACCCATATGGTGAAGATGCTGTAGCTGTTACGGCTTCATCTGAAGTTGTAAAAATGCCTGTTGTTGATGAAGAAGAAGTCACTGTTGTTGGGTATTTCTATGATGTGAATAGTTCACCTGAAGAACAGCAAGAAGCTCTTGTATACTACAATAATACGTATTTCCCAAATAAAGGAATGGACTTCGCTCATGTAGATGGTGAAAGCTTTGAAGTAGCTGCTGCCCTAAGTGGAACAGTAGTGAGAGCAGAGAAAGATTCATTGCTAGGTTATGTCGTTGAAATCTCTCATGAAGACGGTGTCGTTACACACTACCACAGTTTAGAAAATGTGGAAGTGGAAGAAGGTGCAACACTTGAGCAAGGTGAGATTCTTGGCCGTGCAGGACGCAACAGTTACAATGCTGACGCTGGAATCCACGTACACTTTGAAATTCGTTATGATGGCGTTGCTGTCAATCCAAATGATGTGTTCCAACAACCAATTGACTCTGTAAGAGACATTGTGGATGAACAAGAAAAAGAAGAAGAAAAGCCAGCTGAAGAAGAAGATGGCAAAGAAGATGGCACGACAGATGAAGAAGAAGTCACACCTGAAGAAAACAATGACGAAGGTGAAGACGAAGAAGAACAAAGTGAAATCGGCTAAACGAAGCCAAGCACAAACTGACTTACAAATGAAAGTCAGTTTGTGTTTTTTTTGTCGTACAGAAATGTTTGACAAAAATCTGAAATTTTGAAATAATGTGATATAGAACAGGGGGTAGGTATTATAATTTTATTGTAACAGCCACCTTTTTTTAGAATAATAATGATAACGCTTACAAACTGGCATTGGAGGGATCTAAAATGATGTATGTCTTTCTAGTAATTTTGCTGTTATCTATTATTTTTACATTTCGCTTGAAAAAACCATTATTGTTGTCCGTCCCCTTTATCTCCATTTTCATCTATATGATTGTCCAAATTGCAATGGTACCGCTCGGCTTCTTTGAAACAGTAAGATTCATTATGGGGTTGAGATAAAATGAACAAAAAAAATAGAAGTCATCTACGTCTAATTCAGACCGACCATTCAGTATGCTCACAGTGTAAACGTGGAGAACTCGAAGATATGCCGAATTCCAGGTATGTCATCTTTCTCAGTGTGCTGCCATGGGTATTAGCAATGCTGTTAGTTTTTACCGTTCACCCGCTTTTCTTTCTTTTTGTACCGATTGTGACGATTATCAACATGTACATTTCAAAAAAGCAAAAACCTCTCAAACGATGCAAGTCCTGTCACAAAATCCAACGACACCTAAGAGCCATTTAAAAGATAAGTTTACTCTGTAAAGGAGGCGATGAAGTAGCTTAGCCAGCTGCGCATAAAAACGAGGTTGATAAAAAACGAGGAGGAATGAGTTGTGAAGAAAATTGATAAAAAAGTGGCGGATGCATACTTTTGTGCTCGTACTTGGCTAGTCGTCATTTGCTTATTCATCGGTGGTCTTGTTTCGTTTGGTGTTGTAGCCTTTGCTGAACGCTTTGCAGAATTTACAATTATGGGAATGCCGGCCCATTATTATATGGGGGCACAAGGAGCTGTTGTTACCTTCGTCATCCTGTTATTTGGAAACGCCATCATAAGTGATCAGATCGATAAAAAGTTTGGAATTGATGAAGAACATAATACGAGAGTTAGTTCTGGCAAGGTGTTAGATCACTAGGTTTGAAACGGAAAATAGAGACCTGCAGGGGGGAATAAATCAATGGATCAGCAAACAATTGTGTCGTTACTTCTCATTTTGGCAACATTTGGACTTTATATTGGTATTTCTGTCTACAATAGGGCGCGAGCAACCTCTGACTTTTACGTAGCAAGCCGTGGTGTTCCTCCTTTCTGGAACGGGATGGCAATTGGTGGAGACTGGATGAGTGCAGCCTCTTTCATCGGAATGGCCGGGACAGTCATGATTCTTGGGTATGACGGTTTAGCCTACATTATGGGCTGGACTGGTGGGTACTTATTCCTTACATTCTTACTAGCACCACAGCTTAGAAAATATGGACGTTACACGGTTCCTGAATTTATCGGTGACCGCTTTGATAGTAACGCCGCACGATTAATCGCTGCGATTGCAACGATTATCATCAGTTTTACATACATCATCGGTCAGCTAGCAGGTTCCGGGGTGGTCATCGGACGTATCCTCAACATTCCATCGATGTATGGAACGATGATCGGGGTCGTTGTTATTGCAATCTACGCGACACTCGGCGGGATGAAAGGGATCACGTGGACACAAGTAGCACAATACATGATTTTAATCATTGCCTATATTATTCCAATCGTCTTCATGTCTTTGCAAGTGACAAACAATCCGTTGCCATGGTTAACGTATGGCAACATCGTGACACAGCTTGGGGAGCTTGACCGAGAACTCGGGATATCGGAGTATTTTGCTCCATTTGCTGAAAGTGACAAATCACAATTTATTGCTCTAATGTTTACATTAATGGTTGGTACAGCAGCGCTTCCTCACGTTATCGTTCGCTTCTACACAGTAACAACGATGAAAGCAGCACGTTGGAGCGGCGCTTGGGCACTTGTTTTTATCGCCCTTCTATACTTATCAGCTCCTGCTTATGCAGCATTCTCTCGTTTCATCTTAATGACACGTGTAGCAGGTCAGCCACTTGATCAATTACCAGCATGGACTGAAACATGGGTAAATACAGGTTTACTTCAGCTTGCTGATACGAATGGGGATGGCATTCTTCAATGGTCTGAGATTGTCATTTCAAATGATATCGTCGTCATGGCGACACCAGAAATTGCGAACCTCGGTGTGTTTGTTATCGGTTTAGTTGCTGCCGGTGCGATGGCAGCCGCCCTTTCAACAGCCGGTGGTCTATTAATTACGATCTCGTCCTCGTTTGCACACGATATTTACTACCGTTTATTAAAACCAGATGCAAGTGATAAAAAGCGTTTAGCAGCAGGACGCTGGGCAATTGTGTTAGCAACGGTTGTAGCTGGGGTTGTGGCGTTGAATCCACCAGGCGTAATTACTCAAATTGTTGCTTGGGCGTTTGGTCTTGCAGGTGGAACGTTCTTCCCGGTCTTGCTTCTTGGTGTATGGTGGAAGCGTTGTAACAAACAAGGTGCGATTGCCGGGATGTTAACGGGATTAACGGTTACACTCACATATATTTTCTTAGCACGTTCAGGCATAACACTATTTGGTATTCAAGATACAGGTGCTGGTTTAATTGGGGTTCCAATTAACCTACTTGTTACGATCCTTGTTTCAAAAATGACAGCAGCACCATCGCAAAAACTTCAAGATGAAGTCGTTGACCTTCGTTATCCAGAACAAATGACGTATCGCGACGGAGAGGTATGGATGGATGAGGGAGCAGGAAAATAAGTTCGACACGCAAATCCGTGAGCACCCAATATTCAAAGGGCTCAGTGACTCTGAGTTTACCGAATGCTTGGGTGCCTGCGCTCTCAAATCCTATAAAAAAGGCGACAAGGTGCCCTACATTAAGGCACCAAGAGAAGGACTTCTGCTTATCCTAAAGGGGTTAGCAGAAGTTTTTGTTGCAACAGAGCTTGGGCAGCACCAACAGAAGGAGGTCCTGGAGGTGCTCGAGCAAAACGATATGATTGGTTTTTCAAGCTTAGCCGATTTTTTAGGAGGAAAAACAGAGGACCCCAAGCGCTACGAGGTAGAAGTCGGTGCGGTCGAGGAATCGGTCTGTCTCCATATTCCATACACGGTTGTCAAAGCGCGGTGGGAAGACCCGTCCGTACGAGATTTTGTATTGCAGCAAGCGACGATTCGCCTGCGTGATATTTATGGCTCATTTGCTGAGCAAGTGCAGCTAGCAAGCAAATGGGGAGAGAGCGAACCGTTTATTCGGAGAATACAAGATATTATGAATGAACCTGTTGTCGTCGCTGATATGGATGATGATGTGCAGGATATTGCTGGAAAGATGGTGGAGCATTCCACAAGCTCTGTTGTCGTATTAAATGATAGCGACCAATTGATTGGGATTGTTACGGAAAAGGATCTCGTGCAACGTGTGGTTGCGCGCGGACTAGGTGCTGGGACTGTCGCTCGTGAAATCATGACTCCACACCCTTTCATTATTGCCCGGGACGCGTACTACTACGAAGCGATGTCGAGTTTTCTGATGAATGGCATTAAGCATTTGCCGGTGATGGACCGCGGCCGTGTCATTGGGATGGTGACATTATCTGATTTGCTGCGGAAGAAAAATCGAGGGACGATGGAGCTTTTGCAAACCGTTGAGGAGTCAACGATTGAGAATCTACATGAGCTTACATCTGCTTTTTATGATGTGTTAGGAAATTTGATTCAAGACGGGATCCCAACTGTCCATACGCTTGATGTGATGACAAAGCTGTATGATCGCTTCGTTCGTCATGCGATTGAGCTTGCTGTTGATGAGGTCGGTGAGCCTCCTGTTGCATTTGCTTGGTATATGATGGGGAGCGGCGGTCGGAAGGAACAATTTATGTTAACGGATCAGGATCATTTTCTCGTTTATGAGGATGGCGGCGATCAGGTGGTTGTTGATGAGTATTTTGAAAAGTTAGGTGGTAAGATTGTTCGTTGTTTAGAAGCTGCTGGCTATAAACGGTGTAAAGGTTTGATGATGGCGAGTGAACCGCAGTGGCGCGGGACACTTACGGTTTGGAAGGAGCGTTTGCGCAGCTGGGGTGTGAGGGCAACGAATGAAAATATTTTACTTGCTCATAACTTTTTGGCGTTCCGTTACGTTTATGGCGATGAAGCGTTGCACGACCAATTTGTGACAGGTGTGAAAGAACAGCTTGAGCGGTCACGTATCTTCTTATATAGAATGGCTGAACTTGAGAAAGAGAAGCCTGTGCCGACGTTTGATCATCCAATTCGTGCGTTGTTTCGGATGAAGCGGGAGTCGGTGGATTTAAAAAAACAGGCGCTTTTTCCATTTCACCATTGCCTACAGCTGCTTTGTGCGAGAAAGGGGCTCGTTGGAGGGGGAAGTCCGTTAGAACAAATGGAATGGCTCGTGAAGAAAAAAGTACTGTCAGAGGAAACCGCTGATGAACTGCGCTTTGCCTATGAGGTGGTGCTCCGGATTCGTGTGGAGTGCGGATGGGAAGCCTACCGCACTGGGAAAGAGAATGATAGTTTAATAGATTTCAACCACTTACGAACGAAGGATAAAGAAGAACTGCTGTTAGCACTTAAAACCATTCGAGCACTGCAGAACCAAGTTGTCGGGATGTATTGAGGGGTCAGACCCCTCTTTACTCTATTTATTAAAGCTAAAGGGGGTGCTCCACTCCGTGTTTTGGAAGAAGCCTGTTTTACCAGCGAGCCAGTCGATCACCAACACTGAAACGTCTCTTAACACCCCGATCTCTGATATCACCTTTACTGTATTCGACACGGAGACGACAGGGTTTGCGGTAGGAAGGCACGATCGGCTCATTGAAATTGGAGCGGTTCATGTGAAGGGAAACCGAGTCCTAGAAGAGGAAACGTTTCATACGCATGTAAATCCAGAGAGAAATATTCCACAAGAGATTACTGAGCTCACCGGTATTTCCTTGGAAACAATTCGACATTCTCCGAGCTCGCTTGAGGCGATTGAAGCGTATCTACAATTTAATAAGCAAGCAAACAGCACGATTTGGGTCGGGCACTATGTGAGCTTCGACTTGCTAGTCATAAAAAAAGAGTTACAACGTCATCAGTATCGTATTGATATGCCTACAACAATCGATACACTTGATCTAATTGGCTATATAAACCCGTCTAAGCACATGCTTGATTTAGAAGTTTACGCTAGTCAATTTGGCACAAGAATCTATAATCGCCACGAGGCCTTAGGAGATGCACTAACAACGGCGCACCTTTTTTGTGAGCTGTTATATCACCTTGAAATACGCGGCAAACGTACATTTGCCGACCTTTTGGCTATTAGTGACATGTCTAAAAGGAACATACAATTCTGAAAAGTCAAGCATGTCCTTGCAAGAATGTGGTATATCTGTGGACTCCCCCTAATAAACTGTACCAAATCACCAACACAGAATTAGGAGGCGAGTCGTGTGCACGATTACATCAAAGAGCGAACTATCAAGATAGGTAGGTATGTTGTTGAGACAAAGAAAACGGTGAGGACGATAGCCAAGGAGTTCGGCGTCTCAAAAAGTACCGTACACAAAGACCTCACAGAAAGATTGCCAGAAATTAACCCGGAGCTTGCAAATGAAGTGAAGGAAATTCTGGAATACCACAAGTCCATCCGTCACCTGCGCGGAGGAGAAGCTACAAAGGTGAAATATAGGAAATCTGAAGACTCAACAGAACCAATTATGAAAGCACCAAATTAATTGTCAAACAATTTTTCCAAAAAAGTGACCCCTGTCAGAACATTATGTGATAAAATAAAAAATTAGGTAAATCGTAATACTAAATGCGATTATGTTCGGATAACAGGGAGGAAAAAGAATCATGTTTGGTCGCGATATTGGAATTGATCTAGGTACTGCAAATGTCCTCATTTACGTAAAAGGTAGTGGAATTGTCCTAAATGAACCGTCTGTGGTTGCGGTTGAAACAACAACCAATCGAGTACTTGCAGTAGGGGAGGAAGCGTTCCGTATGGTCGGACGTACACCAGGAAATATTGTTGCCCTACGCCCAATGAAAGACGGTGTCATTGCAAACTTCGAAATGACTGAATCAATGCTCAAACATTTCTTAAGCAAGATCAACGTCAAAAGTCTTTTCTCAAAGCCTAGAATTCTGATCTGCTGCCCAACTAATATTACATCGGTTGAGCAAAAAGCAATTCGTGAAGCAGCAGAGAAAAGCGGTGGGAAAAATGTTTATTTGGAAGAAGAACCAAAAGTTGCTGCAATTGGAGCAGGGATGGATATATTCCAGCCAAGCGGGAACATGGTCGTAGATATAGGCGGTGGAACAACAGATGTTGCTGTTCTTTCGATGGGGGATATCGTCACCGCCTCTTCCATAAAAGTAGCTGGTGATCGTTTTGACTCAGACATCTTGGCATACATAAAGAAGAAGTATAAGCTCTTAATTGGTGAGAGAACGGCTGAGAATATCAAAGTCCAAGTTGCAACAGTATTTCCGGGTGGACGACAAGAAGAAATTGACATTCGCGGACGTGATATGGTAAGTGGACTTCCAAGAACAATTACGGTACACTCAAAAGAGATTGAAGAAGCATTATTGGAATCTGTTTCATACATAGTCCAAGCTTCACGACAAGTATTAGAACAAACCCCTCCAGAGCTTTCAGCAGATATTATTGATCGCGGCGTTATATTAACAGGCGGAGGAGCCTTATTGCACGGCATCGACCAACTGCTTGCTGAGGAGCTTAAAGTTCCTGTATTAGTTGCAGAAGAACCAATGCATTGTGTTGCAAAAGGAACGGGGATTATTTTAGAAAACCTAGATCGTATGTCAAGTAAAAAAGTACGTATATAAGCAGGACAAGCAATTAGTAAAGTTGCAGGAGGAATAAGAGCATGCTTCGTGGAATGTAGTACGGGGCTGCGGCAGGGATGATTGCTGCTGTGACAATGGGGCAGATTCAAAGAAAGCTTGATATGATTTCACACAACATTGCAAACACAACAGGCTATAAGCGCCGTGAATCAACGTTTTCTGATTTGCTTTATCAGCAAGTGAACAATCAATCAAAAGTCGAAGTTGAAGTAGGACGTTTCACCCCAAATGGCATACGTGTTGAACAGGAGTGAAAATTGCTCAAACGGCTGTTCGAACAGAAGTTGGAGCTCTTATGCAGACCGAGCTCCAACTTGATTTTGCGTTAACGGAAAAAAATCATTTCTTCCGTATTCAAGCGATTGAAAATGGTGCACCAGTAGAGCGCTTAACAAGAGATGGAGCGTTTTACTTAACGGAATACCCCGATAACGTCGAAACGTTAGCTCTAGTAACAAGTACTGGTGATTTCGTTTTAAACCAAGCCGGTAACCGTATTAACTTACCAAGAAACTTTCAATCTATTAATTTTTCTGGAGAAGGCCAATTACTTGTTACAATAAATGATGGAACGGTACAAAACGTCGGACAGCTTGGTTTAACGAATGTATTAAAACCACAGTTGCTTAATGCTGTTGGAAGCAATATGTATCGTTTTCCTGATCTGCAAGCATTAGATTGGGACTTTTAGATGTACAGGAAAATATTGCATCGAATGGACAAATAGTGAGCCAAGGTTTTCTGGAAGGATCCAATGTAGACTTGAGCAAAGAAATGACTGAGTTAATTGAAGCGCAGCGTCATTATCAATTCAACGCGCGTTCTATTTCAATGGCGGACGAAATGTCTGGATTAGTAAACGGCCTCCGCAGATAATAAAAATAGACGCAAGAAAATCAGCATGAACGGCTGAACAGATTTGAGGAGAAAACGATGACTGATAATCGATCAAAAGAGAAAAGCCGAAAAATAGAATCAGAGCTAGCAGAAGAGAAGGGCTTGAACACCGAAGAGACGGAGCTTGTGGAATCTTCCAAAAAAAATGATGCAGCTAACGCTGAAGAAGCGTTGAATGACACGTATAATGAGGGTGCATCCAACGAGCTTGAGCTTTCAAATGACGACGAACAGATGCTTGATCAAGAACTGATAAGCTCTGAGCATATGACCGAGACAGAGCTTTTAGATGAGGTGGAAGACCTCAACAAGCTTGATGACAAAAACTCGCTCACGTTAGGAGACGAGGATCTATCCACAGATGAACTTTTAGATGAGGAAGCTCTTGGTAACAAAAACGAGGAGCTTGTCGATTCAGAGGCACTTGCTCTTCAAGCGCAGGAAAAAAATCAAGATGAAGAAGATACAAGAGAGACACGAAGAAACAAGCGCCCTAAAAGGGAGCGTCTACGTCTCATTCCAATTTGGCTTCGTCTTGTCATTTCAATTCTCTTAGTTGGGGGAAGCTTAATTTTAGGTGTGATCGTTGGCTATAGTGTCATCGGCGGTGGTGAAGCTGGTGAAGCCACAAGGCCGGAAACATGGTACCACATTGTTGATATGATTCGAGGACGCTAGCAGTCCTCGATTTTTTTGCTTTTGGCATTGGAAGCATGTACCTGGGCTGTTATTCATTAGCAAGAAAGTTATGCTATAATTGAAGAAATATACATATTGAAGGGATGAATGCTTCATGCTTACTATTGAAGAAATCAAAGAAATTATACCTCATCGTTACCCATTTTTATTAGTTGATCGTATTTTAGAAATTGAAGAAGGAAAAAAAGCGGTTGGAATCAAAAATGTCAGTGCAAATGAGGAATTTTTTAACGGCCATTTTCCTGACTATCCTGTTATGCCAGGCGTTCTAATTGTGGAAGCGTTAGCTCAAGTAGGAGCAGTAGCCATTTTAAAGCCTGAGGCAAACCGTGGCAAGCTTGCTTTCTTCGCTGGAATTGATAACTGTCGTTTTAAAAAGCAAGTGAAGCCTGGTGACCAATTACGCCTAGAGGTGGAAATTGTCCGCTTAAAAGGACCGATCGGAAAAGGACATGCCATTGCAACGGTCGATGGTGAAATTGCTTGTGAAACAGATATTACATTTGCGGTTAAGTAAATCAAAGCAATGCAGAACGAATGAAATCATACAAACGTGAGAAACTATACAGAGTCTATCCCGCTACAACGGATAGGCTCTGCTTTTGTCTATGTCTAGCTCGCTTTAGTACTTTAGAAGGAAGCCACTGAAAAAGGTACAAACAAACCTTTTTCAGTACCTCGATTAAGTAGCAATGGCTCTGCATGCTGCGCGCCTGCTACGAGAAACCCGCTCATAGCAGGCTTTTCAAAAAAGGAAGCTGCTCCTCACATTGCTTGGAGGGCACTGAAAAGGTACAATTCAACCTTTTTCAGTACCCTCGTGAAGAAGTACTGAGGGGTCTGACCCCCTTTATGGGAAAATGTGTGACAAGGTGAGAAACTTGTTAGACATTTCCAAAAAAGTGCGCAATTCGTAGACGAGCATGAATAATCTTGCTAAGATACACAAAGACTAACAGCAAGCCAAAGATATATCTGCTTAGTCATATAAAAAATTTTGGGGGTAATTATTATGAAGAAAATTTTAATGACCACAGCGGCAGCTGCACTAACAGTAGGTTTACTTGGAGCTTGTGGAGCACCTGCAGAAGAAGAGCCAATGTTAGATGATCCAGCTGTTGAAGAGCCTGCAGTAGAAGATCCAGCAATGGATGAGCCTGTAGAAGAAGATCCTGCGTTAGATGATGAAGAGTTCGACACTGAAGAAGAAATCGACATCGAGTTAGATGAAGAAGAGGGCGACGAATTCGCTGACGAGGAAGAAGACGAAGAAGAAGCTAACTAATTACTGATATAGGAACCTATCGCTTACGGGCGGTAGGTTTTTTCTTGTTTGGGGTCATTGTTTGGGGTCAGACCCCTCGGCGGTGCTGTAACGCGGTGAAGAAGGTTCGAGGGGTCTGACCCCGACGTATGTTAATTATTCCCGTGCTTGCAGCCAACGGATGTGTTCGAGCATAACATAGTTGCGGTAATTTTCCCTTGGGGACTCTTGGAAGTATTGAAGAATTGTTTTGGTTGTGACATTTTTTCTCGGCTTGTTTGATACAAATGAAAGGTAGGAACTCCAAGGATATTTTTCGGGGAGAGAAACCATATACGCTCTTACAGGGTTTAAGTGGATATAGCGGCTCATATTTAGAAGCGGGATGGCTCCAAGGACAGGTACTGAATTATAGCGACCTTGAAAAAGGTGGCCAGTTAGATTGTATTTTCGGTTGAAGTACATGGCGTAGCGAGAATTAATATGTTTCATGAAAACTTTGGGAGGCGTTTCAATCGTTTCTAATAACAGATGGACATGATTGGTCATGAGACAGTAAGAGTGGAGAAAAAAGGGGTGTTTTTGCTGTGTTTCCTCTAGCATGGCAAGGTATATTCGATAATCGCCAATGTCTAAGAAGATATTAGACTTTCGGTTCCCTCGGGAAGTAATATGGAAAGAATCACCGGGGTTCCAAGAACGTTTTTTCCGAGGCACGTAAATCACCTCCTTTGCAAAAAGATTTAGTATATTCGACGTTTGTTGACAAATTCCTGCTTATTGGGGTCAGACCCTTCTGTAGGTCTTCACCGTATTACATTCATACAGAGGGGTCTGACCCCCCATATAGAATTACACGAGTGAGTTCAACTGTTGTATAATGTTTGTATAATTTATTTAAACAGACTGGGGGGAAACAGATTATGATTTCGTGGCTCATTCGTAAGAGAAAAATTACGATTCTCTTTTTTGTCATGTTTATGTTAGTGGGGGTGCTTAGCTTTTTGCAGCTGCCGCAGCGCGAAATACCGGAAATTAGTCCGGCGGTCGCACAAGTAACGACAGTATACCCTGGTGCGTCAGCTGAACTAGTTGAGCAGAATGTCACCAATCTAATTGAGGAAGCGCTTGAGCCGATACAGGAGATTTCCTCGCTCACTTCCACCTCTAACCCAAACATCTCACTTATCACCATTGAGCTTGGAGGTGGGGTCGATGCGGATCGCATGTGGAATGAAGTGAGACAGCAAATAACGAATGCAGCGAGCGAATTCCCAGATGACGTCCATACACCGAATTTGAACAGTAATCTTAGCATTCAAGGTCTTGCCACGTATCAGCTGACGTTTAACGAAGAAATAAACCTGACTGCGGTGAACGAGCTTATTGATCGGTGGAGCAAACGCTTGGTTCAGCTTGAGGACATTGTGTCCATTAGTGCTCAAGGGGCACTCGAGAAGGAAGTTTTAGTAGAAATTGATTATGAAGCGATGCAGGACACAGGCATAACTACGAACCAACTCATTGGTGCTATTAACGGCGAATTAAGTACACTGCCTCCTGGTGAATGGAGAACGGACGAGTACAACTACCGAATCGAGCTCGCTACATATGACTCCTTGACTGACCTTGAAACACTGGCGATTGGATATTCTCAAGAAGACGGAGTCATTAGACTCGGTGACGTCGCTTCCATTAATGAAGTATTTCAATCACCAACAGAAAAAGTTTATTTTAATGGCGAAGAAGCCATTTCGCTTACGTTTTACTTAAAAGAAGGTGCAAGTGTAACGAGAGCCCAGTCTGAGCTCAATCAATTTGTAAAAGAGATGGAGCAGGACCTACCAAGCGGAGTAGAGATGACTCTCCTCTATTCTCAAGCTGACTTAGTGGATGAATTATTTAAGGACTTAGCGACCTCCTTTGCAATTGCTGTTGTTTCGGTTCTTCTTGTTTGTTCTCTCGGGTTAAATGTATCAACAGCGCTCAGTGTAGCCCTGGCAATCCCTGTTTCGCTCAGCCTTGGAGCGATTGTTTATCCGTTTGTTGGAATAGATTTGAACCTCATTTCACTAATTGCGATTATTATTGCTCTTGGGATATTGGTGGATGACGGTATTGTCGTAAACGAAAATATCGAACGCCGCTTGCAGGTAGGAGATAAGCCGATTGATGCAGCGATTAACGGGACAAAAGAGGTCGCGGTTTCTGTTATTACATCAACATTGACAGTTGTTTTTACCTTTTTGCCATTGCTTTTGCTCCCAGGAGAAGCAGGAGCCTTTATCAGGCCGCTTCCAGTTGTTTTAATTGCAACGATGGTCGCTTCAACATTTGTCGCTCTCTTTTTAATTCCGACGTTTCGATCTATTAAAGAAAGCAAAATAGAGCACCAGCAAGAGCGGAAATCAGCTGGATTTCTCGGTAAGACGTTTGATCGTTCTTCAAAATTTTATAGTGAAAAAATTGTCAGCCGAATCACAAGACGTCCGCTTTTAACGGTGATCGTGGGTTTTCTAATCGGAACAGCTGCGTATGGATTAATTCCTTTTATTCCATTGGAGTTTTTCCCAGAGACAGATCGTGAAGAAGTTTTCGTAGAGATGAAGCTGCCAGTGGGTACATCGCTTCAAGAAACAGATCGGCAAGCTGCTGTTGTCGAAGAATGGCTTGAAAATATAGAATATGTTGAGTCAGTAACATCCTATATTGGAACGAATGTCCCGCGTTTATTCGGTCCTGGCGGGGGAGGCGTTGCAGGTGATCACATCGCAAATTTCTTTGTTTTTATAAACAAGGAGAAAATAACAACACGTGATACGGTAGACATTTGGAATGAAAAGCTACCTGAGATGTTTCCTGATAAAACTTTTACTGCCTCCATGATTGAATCAGGACCGCCAGTTGGAGCACCTATTGCTATTCAAATAAGAGGGGAGTCGATGGAGCGCTTAGGCGAAATGGCGACAAAGGTAAAAGAAATCTTAGCGTCAACAGAAGGAGTAACAACTGTTACCGATGATGTTGGGATACCTCTTACAGCTATTCAGTTTATCCCAGAGCGTGACGAACTGGAGTCTCACGGAATATCAAGCAGCGATCTTGCTCAAACATTGCGCTTGATAGGCGAAGGAATTCCAATCGGGCAGCTGCAAACGCCTGACGAGTTGCTTGATATGCGGATGATCTTTGACACAGGGGAGCTTGGCTCAGAAGAGGTCCTTGAGGATCTAACTTTTCCTTCAGTACGCGGAGGCACGGTCGCTGTTGCTGAGTTAGTATCCGCTAGTGAAATAACAACAGCACCAAGCATTCCTCATCAAAACACGGTTCGAACAATCACAGTGCGAGCTTATCCAGGAGGAGAGCGCAGCACCGATGAGATCATAGCTGATACGCGTACGTCATTGGAAGAAGTGGTAGCAGAGGAGGCTGGGTACTCGCTCGTCATTGGCGGTGAAACCTCAGCAAGAACAGACGTCTTTATCGATATCGGCAAAATCTTCATCGTTGTCGTATTCTTGATCTTAATCGTCATTGCGATTCAGTTTTATTCATTGACGATTCCTGTTCTAATCATGAGTACCGTATACTTGGCTGTTGCCGGTGCATTGTTAGGTTTATTTATCACCCAAACCGGACTCGGCTTCATGTCAATGATGGGGGCAGTTAGTCTTGCCGGAATTGTCGTCCGAAACGGCATTGTCCTCATCGAATTTATTGAGCAAAGAAGGCGAGAGGGGTCAGACCCCAAAGAGGCAGTTATTCTAGCTGCTCGGCAACGTTTCCGTCCAATCGTTCTGACAACGATGACATCGATAGCTGGTCTCATGCCTATTGCGCTAGGCAATAGCACGCTATTTAAGCCGCTAGGTATCGCCATCGTCTCAGGACTCATCTTCTCAACACTACTCACACTAGTCATTGTACCAGCGTTGTACCTGCTAGGGGTCAGACCCCGAAGCAGGTAGTCACAGCCACTGAAAAAGGTACGGTTTTGACCTTTGTCAGTGGCCTTTAGGCAATGAGCGGAACCGTTGCTTTGTCTTAAGCCTGCTATGAGTGGTTTTCTCATAGCAGGCGCGCAACGTGTGGAGCCATTGCTGCTTCCTCGAATCCGCTAAAAAAGACTTTTTCAGCACCTCTTAAAGAGGTAAAGAGGGGTCTGACCCCTCTTTACCCCATTCCTGCTTTAACGTTATGCAGAAGGGCCTAGCCCGTCCATTTCTCTACTAGCCTCACGGAAATAAGCTTCAGCACTTTCAATAAAAGGAATAGCCTCTTCGATTGCAATGTGCGCACGGCGCTGGTCGCCTGCTTCCATGAAATCTAACGCCTCAGCTACCATCGCATGAAACTGCTCGACATCTCGAGCGCCTCTTACATATACCGCATGAACACGTTCGTATTGTCTTGGCACATTTTCCATCTCTCCAAATTGACCTACCATTTGGAAGACTTCATCATTCGCTTCACGAATACTAGCAATTTGGTCGGCGTTACTCTTAAGTGTCGTTAACCGTTCACGTATACTAGGTAAAGTCATATTCGTAAAGTGAATATTTCTCGTAAATTCAAAAATATACTGCTCCGACAACTCGTTTTGTCCTTGTACCTCAAGCTTATGAACAGGTGAATCGTTTGCAACTTGAGCAGTAGGTTGATTAAGATCCATTGCTTCTCGAGTAAAAGGGTCCATCACAAACAAGATAACCACGATCAAAAGAATCCCGTATACTAACGTCGCAAGTCGTTTCTTCCAACTTGTTCCACTTCTATAACCAGGTAACTTCATCATAACCTCCTAAGAAAATTGATAACTGCAGGTGAACTTTACAAAAATTAGACGGTAATAGTATCCACATGAACAGTCACCAATATACTTTGGGGTCACATTACTAGTGTTGCACAGAAGGAAGTACTACTGTCTATCCTTTAGTGACAAACGCCCAATTTAATAGGTTCTCCGGTAATTTGAGGTGTGTTTATAAGGAGTTTTTTATGTCCTTACAGATAAAATGTTACCATTAACTACAATTATTTAGTTTGTTCCTTTTTTTGTAATTGACGCAATGTCGCTGGGTCTGACCCCCTTCAATTTTTGATCTTTAGAAAGGTTTTAATCCCATTTTGTGTGATCGTTGTTCCTCCTCTCCCTAATCCTATATCCACTAACCCGCGTTCTTTCATTGAAGTAAGGTGGCTTCTGAGTTGCTGCTCAGAGAGAAAGAGGTCTCTGTTAAAAGCGATCTCAGCAATTCGTTTCCGCCCAACTCTTTTTTGATCTGTAAAAGCTTGGTAGAGAACCTCTAATATGAACAACTCGTTATGAGTGAGGTTATTCTCTAATTGGGGATCTGGTGTAACGTTACCCGATAACGTTGGGGCAGTTTCTGTATAGATGGGCAAATCAGTAGGTTCAACTATTTGCTTTCCATAATTGATTAAATAATTTGCGCAATTTTCTAATTCACGAATGTTGCCTGGCCAAGGGTAATACTCAATATAATGACGAGCTTCTTCTGTCAAAAGAATATCGTGACCTTGAATAAAGTATGAAAATAATGGAATGATATCTTCTGTTCTTTCCCGGAGAGGGGGAATACTTAAAGGCAGTACATTTAACCTGTAATAGAGATCTTTTCGAAAGGTCCCTTTGGTAACTTCTGATTTTAGGTCGCGGTTCGTTGCGGCGATAATTCGAATGTTAACTGGTATGATCGAGCTTCCTCCAACCCTCATTACTTCTTTTTCTTGAAGTACGCGTAATAGCCTAGCTTGTAATGATTTAGGCATCTCACCGATTTCGTCCAGAAAAACCGTCCCTAAATGACCATGTTCAAATAAACCAGGCTTTCCTCCTTTCTTGGCACCTGTAAAAGCACCTTCTTCATACCCAAAAAGCTCACTCTCTAATAACTGTTCAGGTAATGCTGCACAATTAAAGGCCACAAAGGCATATTGGCTTCTTTGAGAGTGATTATGTATTGCTTGTGCAAATAACTCCTTCCCTGTACCACTTTCGCCATTAATTAAAATCGATGCATCAGACATCGCCATTCGTTGGGCAATCTCTTTCTGCTTTTTTATAGAGAAAGAGTCTCCGATAATATGGAAGAAATGGTATTTAGGGACGAACCCTTTGCCTAGAAGCTGGGTACGAAGCCGATGTTGGCGCTTTTCTGTTTCTTGGAATGGAACGAGTCTGGCGACGGCTCCTGTTATCTCACTTCCTACTTTTAATGAGTTCATAGTTATGACGATTGACGTTTGCCTGAAATTCATGACTTCTTCTGTACTTTCCTTTTCTCCAGATAATATTTTTGAAAATGTAAGTTCAGGAAAGACGGTTTCGTAGGAATGTCCAATGACGGTAGGTGGTTTTTTATGAAGAAGATTTGCTGCTATATCGTTAAAAATGGTTATGATCCCAGAAGAATCGATGGCAATTATGCCGTTTGGGATGATTTGCAAGAATAATTCAAGCTGTGAAGCCAGTTGATCCTTTCTGCCAAGGAGTTTATCTAAACCGTAGCTAATAGGCACAATGTTAGCAAAATGAAGCTTTATTTTCTCCTCCAAATAAAGAAGGTTGTTATCCATTTTAGCTAAAATATCCATGTAGGTACTTAAATCTAAAATACGACTTCCGATATCGATTTTCTCTACTTCAACGGAGGGCTCTAGCTTCTCACCCGGTGTAATTACTAAATCGACATTGGGAAAAGGGTTCATATCTTTATAGGCAGGAATGAGGTTAATTTGGCGAATTCCCAATTGGTATATGGTAGAGATGGTTTCGATCGCCATTTCAAGCGTGACATTATATAAAATGGCATTCGTCCCTTTCTGTAAGTTCTTAATTTTTTTAATTCCTTGTTCACTTAGTGTTCTTCTAGCAATAATGACAGCTGCATTTCCATTTTTAATATACCGACGTGCTTGCTCAAATACGTTGTAATTTGACATGAGAATGACGTCTCCATCAATACCCTCATAAACTGTTTCATCTTCAAAACAATACAGCTTAATCTTTACATGATCCTGAAACATTTCTCTAATTTCTTTTTCGAATGCTACTAATGTGTTCTTATGCAATGAAATGATAGTTAGAAATTTTGGCAACTTTTTCATTTAGTCCCTCCGTCTCTTTAATGGTTAAATACGTTATTTGATTGACCAGTTAAACCAATTATTTATTTTGCTTAAAATAAAACGTAACATAAAAGCGGAATTATTTAAAGATTCAAACTAATTGTTATTCCTATATTTAACGGCTACGAGGTAGTTGCTGTAAATTACTGCATAAATTGATTCCTTTCGTAAACTTGGCATTAAATTTGCAAGTGTATTTTGTAGAAAGGACCAAATAGGATCAGTTGCATGAAAAAGTGTAGCTGTAAGAAAGGGGTTATGTGTTGAAAGTTAGTGAAGATATACTCAGCACCGTTTCTGGAAAAGTAGTAAGTGTATTGTGCAAAGAAAAAAAGTATGTGTATGAATGGGAGCCACTAATTGAAATAGAGACAAATGATGGGGCATTAGAAAAAATAGTAAGTGAGATTGGAGGTACAGTTACAACGCTATTAGTATTCCCGGGATCAGAGGTGAAAAGGGGAACAAATATCGCATGTATTGACGTAAGTGTTGTTGGAATTGCATCAGATTAGGAGAGAGAAAAAAGGAGAGAGAACTTGTGGATGATATATTAAGGAAAGCAAAATCAATTAACCCAAAAATGATTGAGTGGAGGAGGAAGCTTCACGAAAACCCAGAACTAGGCTTTGAAGAATATCAAACATCAAGCTTTATAATGGAGCAATTAGATGCTCTAAGAGTGGGTGAAATCAAACAAATTGCCGGGACGGGAATTTCTGCTCTATTGAGGGGGAAAAAGGAAGGACCGACAGTCATGTTAAGAGCAGACATGGATGCACTTCCGATCCAAGATGAGAAAAAGGTGTCGTATAGATCAAAAGTGAACAACAAAGCTCATTTATGTGGACATGATGCACATGTAACGATGATGTTAGGAGCAGTAAAGCTTTTATCAGAAGTGGAGATTGAGACAGGCAATATCCAAGTAATATTTCAGCCAGCTGAAGAAGGATTAGCAGGTGCGAAGAAGATGATTGATGAGAATGTGTTAGATTTTTACGATGTAAAAGCTGCTGCTGCTTTACACGTACAACCTACACTACCGACTGGATTTGTAACGGTGAGCCCTAAAGTTAGTACGGCTAATTCTGATCGGTTTGTCTTAAAGATCATTGGAAAGGGTGGTCATGCTGCTCATCCTCATCAAACCATTGACTCAATCACAGTAACGGCACAAGTAATATCGGCAATCCAACATGTTGTAAGTAGAAAAATAAATCCCATTGATAGTGCTGTTATTACGATAGGCAAAATACAAGGCGGGTTTGCTAGAAATATCATCGCTCCATCTGTAACGTTAGAGGGTACGGTTCGCACGTTAGAAAAAGAGGTGAGGGAAAAGGTACAAAAAGAATTAGATCGGATTATTTGCGGTGTATGCTTAGCATTTGGTGCAACGTATGAATTTAAATATGAAAAAGGGTATCCATCTGTTCTAAATGATCCAGATTTAACTTCTTTATTTGAAGAAACAACAGAAAGAGTGTTAGGGAAAAACAAATTAACGTTTAATCCTCCGTCCATGGGTGGAGAAGATTTTTCCTATTATACTGAGAGAGTACCAAGTTTATTTTTTAGATTAGGAGTTCGAAATGAAGAAAAAGGAGTAATTTACCCCCATCATCATCCTTTATTTGATATTGATGAGGATGCGCTGCCCTACGGAACAGCTTTGCTAGCTCAATTTGCATTAGATTTCTTAAAGCAGCAGCAAGAAAAAACGCCGAGTCAAGATAAGTATAGTGAAGTTAAGTAAGAAAAATAGAAGGCTCTAAAAAGGAATCCCCCTTTTTAGAGCTTTCATTTATGCTTTAATCTATAATTGGCAGGGGTGGTGTTTGTTATTTTTTTGAACGCTCTGCTGAATGTTCGTTCTGTATATCCGACGTGAGCGGCAATTTCTGACACAGATAAATTGCTCTCTGTTAACAGTTGTTTAGCGACTTGAATTTTTAACTCAGTTAAATACTGTACAAAGCTTTTACCGGTAGACTGCTTAAAAAGCCTGCTCAAATAACTCGCATTAAGATCAAAATAATCGGAAACAGACGTTAATGTGTGAGCCTCGGTGACATGATCCTGTAAGTAATCCATTACTTTTTGGATTTTTTGACCACTTCGATTTTCACTTAATTGCTCCGCTTTCTCCAAAAATTCTAAAAGAATTTCTGATTTAAACCACTTTTTTAATTCCCTTAGTGATTTCTTTTGATGTAAGACGGGATAAAATTGATCTAATGTGAAATTGTCGACCGCGTTGTGTTCGTCCAATGCTCTATAGAGGGAACTATATAGCATACTAAAAGCATGGTATATACTCTCCGGGTTACAATTTTGGTCTTTTAAATGATCAACAAATTGGTCAAAATGATCGATATAGGCTTGTTCATGATCATTCTTTAACGCTTTAATGATCTTACCTTCTATAGAATAGGGGTATTGCAAAGGATCAGTGTAGCGCAATTCTTCAAAACTAATCACTCGATTATTCCCTTTTACTAGTCTTAGTTGTAAGGCTTCCATGGCTTCCAAATATGAGCTCCTTAAGTCTGTAAATCTTTCTTGTAATGTACCAATCCCTATTGAGATTTGAAGTAGAAGTTCCTTTTGAATGGATTGCTGAATCTTTTCAGCTAAACTCAATATAATATCATGTTTTTCCGGGTCAGTTAAAATCTTTTTAAAAGGGAGGATTACGGCGAATTGTTGTGAATCATGGATAGGGACACAAACGGCTTTTACATCATATTGCTTACTAGCATCACGGCAAATTCTTTTCATGTCCATGATAAATTGATTCCCTTTTTGTTCGCTGCCTTTGTACTTTTCAACTTCAATAACAAGAACAGCTGGATACTTATCTTGGAGATGTTTAAATAAAGCAGATTCCCTGTTGTGATGGAATAGATCTTGAGTACCTAAGAGTGATCTTACTAAGAACGCATCTAATAATTGCTCTTGATGTTCTTTAACCTTTGTTGATAGTTCTACTATTCTTTCCTTTTCTCCCTGTGAAACAGAATCCAAGAGAGTCCATTCATTATATATGAGTGAATTTGTTGGTTTAGTTAACGCCTCTAACCGTCTGTGCAGAGGAGAATATAAATATGTTGTACAGATCAATGTAATGGCTATTGCTAAGACAAGTCCCATTCCCGTAGCAGACACCATATTAAAACCTAGACTGTTGCCAGCTTGAAGTGTGGATTCTGGGATTTCATATACGATGACCCAGTCATTATCACTTATTCTACCGTAGAATAGTAGCTTATCCTCGGTTGGGTGTTTATAGTAACCAACTTCTGATCCTGTAAGAATACGGGTAGTAAACTCAGAAGGTAACTGTGAAGCCATCCCGACTTTCTCTTTATCTTTATGTAACATAATTCGTTCGTTTCTTCTCATTACATAATAATCGCCAGCCTTTGATAATGAAGCGTTATCAAGAATCGTTAAGAGCAAGGCGTCGTGAATGTGTATCGAAAAATACCCCTGAGGAAAATTTGAACCGACAGGGAGAGGTTGAAAAAAGGAAATAACATTAGTACTTGTGCTTGGACTGTTAAAGTTCCAATAGGGTTTGCGGAGTGCTTGAACCGTTTGATATAACTCTTTTTTTTGAGTAGAAAGATTGTTGAATGAGGTAGCGCCATTGATACTTGATATTAATAGTTGAGATGAAGGTAAATATAGGTCGGCACTATAAACATTCTTTAATATTAAAGTTGTATTAATTAGTTTTTGATTTAAGGGAACGATCTTCTCATAGTCGTTTTCCAATTGCTTATTATAAAGGGCTTGGATGACATCTCTATTGACAATGGTCTCGGAAATGCCACTTTGAATAAAATCTAACTCATTTTCTATCCGTTCTTTAATTTGTCCTACGACTTCAAGGTTGGATTCAATCTTTTGTCTTTCTAAATGAGCGTCGCTTATGAGATATAGTGTAAGTGATAGACACAAAGTTAAGGAAACGACACTAGTACAAAATATGAATAAAATCTTCAGGAAGTACTTCCCTCTAAATAGTTGAATCATATACGCCCCTTCTCACATTTTTCATTAATATTGTTCAGTTTTAAAATGAATAAGATGAAGTCTGAAAATTCCCTCTACTTTATTCTACTACAATCTTGCTAAGACCACAATTGCATGAGCAGGATAAATCGTACTTTATCGATAATGTTAATAGTGGTGGTTTTAATCGTCAGTTTGCTGAACGGTCATTATTTTACTTGCGAATTAAGTGGTAAAAAAGTGTCTTAATCATTGCTTGATGCTAGTAGTTAAGGCGAATTTACAGTCATTTGTTTTTCAATTCTATATTTTTGACAGTTGTATGAGAATTCTGAATTTTAATATGATTGTCTTACAAACGAATGCGTTTGAAGCAGTAGGCAGCAATTGCATTGGAATGATATCTAAGAGTTGTGCAGTCATTCTTTTCTTACATTGGTATGTCGTCTTAGGTAGAAGTGCAAGTTACCTCTTTGTTGCCTATTGAAAAACAAATAAAAAGGAGGTTGTTTTTCGTTTTTCTTTTTCTACACTTGTGAGAGTAAGAAGGGGAAAGAGATATCACTAGCCTAATGTGTTGATGGTTTTCGTTTAATAATCAAACACAGGGTTCACGAATTGGAGAAATAGGATTATAAAAAAGGGGCGAAAAATGATGAAGAACCGATTAAATGTTATCGTGTTACTTGCTTTCATGTTTGTACTAGCGGCTTGCTCTAATTCAGAAAACACGAGTCAAAATGCAGAGGCACCTACCTTAAATGAGAATGAGTCTACTACTGAAGAATCGACTAATGATGGAGAGTTAACCATTGCTATTCCATCGGACATCGCATCGTTTGACATACATGACCATAACCAAATTCATACCGAAGCCGTTCATATTAACATTTTTAGTTATTTACTAAAAAGACAGACAAATATGGAGATTGAACCTGACTTATTGGAAAATTACGAAGCAGTTGATGATGTTACATGGTCCATGACCTTAAAAGAAGGAGTGACCTTCCATAATGGCGATCCATTAACTTCTGAAGATGTTAAATTCACTTTAGAAAGAGTAGCAACAGACGAAACTTTACAAGAACATAGTAACTTGAAAGTTATTAAAGAGGTAAACGTATTGAATGATTATGAATTTGAGATTATCACAGACGGTGCACAACCAACATTGCTCAACCTACTTTCACGTATTGGATCAGGGATCTTACCTAAAAATTATATTGATGAACATGGATGGGACCACTTCTTAAATGAACCAATTGGTACGGGCCCACTTAAATTTGTAGAGTGGGTAAGAGATGATCGAATCGTGCTTGAACCATATGAGGATTATTTTGAAGGGAAAATTCAAAATGCCGATCAAGTCGTTTTTCGTGTTATACCTGAAACATCGACTAGAATTAATGAACTGTTAACTGGTGGGGTTGACATCATTACAGATATTACTCCAGATGATATGGAACGAATTAACGCTCAAGAAGGAGTATCAGCCGTATCAGCACCGTCGCAAAGAGTTGGCTTTCTCGGTATACATCATGGCCAAGACCATCCAACAACTGATCCTAAAGTACGAGAAGCTATTGAATTAGCAATAGATAGTGAAGCGATTACCCAACAAATTTTGTTAGGAGAGGGAACTCCTACGCGAACGAGAATTACACCTGGCAATTTTGGAGCTCATCCAAACTTATTTAACAGTAATTTGTATGATATTGAAAAATCAAAGCAATTGTTAGCAGAAGCTGGTTATGCAGATGGGTTAGAACTGACGTTAACGTCTCCAGATCATCAATATTTAAAGTCGAATGAAATCAATGAAGTGATTGCTGCTATGTTGGGGCAAGTGGGGATTCAAGTCAATCTGCAATTTGAGGAATGGAGTAGATTTTTAGAATTGCGAAACAATGGAGAATACGGTGATATGTATTTTGCTGCATATGGAAACTCCATTTTTGATTCTTCGATCGGATTACAGGAATTTGCAACAGAGACAGCCTGGGACCGAGCTAATTATGCAAATGATGAAATTGTAGAGCTATGGGATGCGGCGCTAACAAATATGAATTTTGAAGAACGAGAACAGCAGTATCAAAGAATTCAAGAAATCGTAGCAGAAGAGCGTCCAAAGATTTATTTATATTTGCAAAATGAAGTGTACGGTGTAAATGATCACGTCATCTATACTCCAAGAACGGATAGTATGCTCGTTATTAAAGATATGGTGATTCAATAATTTAACTAGTAACGTGCTCCTTATGGAAGTGACAGAGGAAAGGATACTAGCAAAATCAAAACCATTGTTAGTCCTTCCTCTCATGTTTCTACTTACCGTATCTAGGAGAGAGGAGGAGAGAAGTACGTGACATATTTCTTGAAAAAAATTGCTCAAATTGTCCCAGTGTTATTGATTATATCCTTTGTTGTTTTTATTTTTGTTAACGTATCAGGCGATCCCGTTGTTCTAATGTTACCTGAAAATGCTAGCAATGAAGAGATTCAAGCCATGCGAGAGGCAATGGGTTTGGATAAGCCAGTTATCGTACAATACGGTATTTTTTTATTGAATGTGCTACAAGGAGAATTCGGACAGTCCTTTATTTATAAGCAAGAAGCGTTACCGATTGTGTTGGAGAGGTTACCTGCCACTTTTGAATTGATGACGGCAGCAATCTTTGTATCTATTATTATTTCTATTCCTCTAGGTGTGCTTTCAGCGATTAAAAAGAATTCTGCAATAGACCTTTTTATTAGTGGTTCATCTGTTTTGGGAAAAGCAATGCCTAATTTTTGGCTTGGACTAATGCTCGTATTACTTTTTTCTGTATATTTTCAATGGTTCCCTGTATCAGGTAGGGGCTCGCTCTCTCACTTAATCTTGCCAGCGATAACAACGGGGACGGCCATGGCTGCTGAAATCACGCGAATGTTACGTTCAAAAATGTTAGATGTTCTTCATCAAGATTATATGAGAACAGCTCGAAGCAAGGGCTTGAGTCGCTTTAATGTGATTTATCGTCACGGATTACGGAACTCCCTGCTGCCAGTTATTACATTAATCGCCATTAACATTTCTACATTGGTTGGGGGGGCATTAGTAACCGAAGTGGTGTTTGCTTGGCCGGGTATAGGTCAATTAGTAATATCGGCGGTTCATGCCAGAGATATGGCTGTCGTTCAAGCATGTATGTTTGTCATTGCCCTTTTAGTAATCGGTGCTAATTTAATGGCAGATTTATTATATCGTGTGGTCGATCCACGGATTACGTATAAATAAGGAGAAGATGCTTCATGTTGCTGAACGAAAGAAATCCTTCTACGTTAATGAAATGGGGTAAATTGCTTGCCGCAAGCAAAACCGGAAGCTTCGGGCTTGGAATTGTTTTATTGGTTGCTCTGACAGCACTTTTTGCTCCTGTCTTAGCCCCTCATGATGCAAGCGAAGTTAATTTAGCTGCTGCATCGCTTCCACCAGCATGGATTGATGGGGGGCAATCAGAACATTTTCTAGGAACAGACCGCTTGGGAAGGGATCTCTTAAGTAGAGTTATTTACGGAAGTCAAATATCCTTGCTAGTTGGGATTAGCTCCGTTCTTGTAGCTGGGCTAATTGGTATACCTATTGGTTTGATCTCAGGCTATTATGGGGGCTGGATAGACAGTATCTTTATGCGGATTGTTGATGCCAATATTGCCATTCCGGTTATTCTCATCGCTTTGTTTATATTAGGTTTTTTAAATCAAAGTTTGTTCATGTTTATTTTGGTTGTTGGAATTGCTACTTGGTACACCTATGCTCGGGTTGTTCGGAGTGAAGTTTTAAGCCTAAAAGAAAGGGAATACGTCAAAGCTGCCCAATCGATTGGAGTAAAAGATTATATGATTTTTCTAAGGCATTTACTTCCTAACGTTACGTCTTCAATTATTGTCATTTCAACTCTCAGTGTTGCGACGACCATTATGGTTGAATCTTCACTTAGTTTTCTAGGATTGGGCCCTTCTGCTATAACATGGGGTGCTCTTTTGAGTGATGGAAGAGAGTACTTAGCAACAAGCTGGTGGATTGCAACTTTTCCTGGTATAGCGATCACGGTTACGGTATTAGGAATTATTTTATTAGGTGATTGGTTGCGTGATGTGTTGGATCCACAATCTCAAGGTTCCACAAGATCGTAGCTAGAAAAGAAAGGTAGGAACAAAGTGGATAACGTTCATAAATAAGAAATTAACATGTGGGAGGGGGAGACGATGAACGAAAATATAATCTTACAAGTGGACCGATTAAAGACACACTTTTTTACAATTAATGGAACGGTTCCATCCATAGAGGATGTTTCATTTACGGTTCAAAAAGGGGAGAAGGTAGCAATCGTAGGAGAATCTGGGTCTGGCAAAAGTGTGACCTCATTATCCATTATGAGACTATTAAGTGAGGCCGGAAAGATTGTTCATGGAAGCATTCTTTTTGAAGGAGTAAATCTAGTAGAAGCATCTGAAAAGAAGATGCAGAGAATTAGAGGTAATGAGATTTCGATGATTTTTCAAGAGCCGCTCTCTTCACTAAATCCTGTGATGACGGTTGGTAAGCAAATTATGGAGAGTATCTTGATGCATCAAAAGATTGGAAAATCTAAGGCGAAACAACAGACGATTGAATTATTAACAAAAGTGGGAATTCCAAGGGCGGAAAAAGTATTCTCTTCTTATCCCCATTTGTTAAGTGGTGGGATGCGTCAGAGGGTAATGATTGCGATGGCGCTAAGTTGTCAACCTAAGCTCCTAATTGCAGATGAACCTACTACAGCCCTAGATGTTACGATTCAAAAACAGATTTTAACTATAGTAAGAGACCTATCAGAAAGGGAAGGGGTTGCTATTTTATTTATCACACATGATTTAGGTGTTGTAGCTGAAATAGCAGATCGAGTCATTGTGATGTATGCAGGTCAGGTAGTAGAACAGGGAGATGTATTTACCCTTTTTGACCGTGCGCAACACCCTTATACAAAAGCCTTATTAAACAGCACACCGAAATTAGATTTTACCCAAGAGGAATTAATGCCAATTGAAGGGACTGTCCCTGGTCCAACGGCGATGCCAACGGGATGTAGATTTTTTGATCGGTGCAAGTATGCATACGATGACTGTAAGAAAGAACCGGAATTGGTAGAAATATCACAAGGCCATCAAGTGAGGTGTTGGCTGAATAATATAGAAAACGCTAAGACCGTTCACGTTTAGGAGGATTATACTATGGGATCTAATCAAGATGTTCTGCTACAGGTGAAAGGATTAAAGAAGCACTTTGATGTTTCTGAGGGAAAGCTTCCCTTTAAAAAAAAATATTTGAAAGCTGTTGATGGTGTTGATTTTCATCTTCATAAAGGAGAAATCCTCGGTATTGTTGGGGAATCGGGATGTGGAAAATCGACACTAGGACAATTAATTATGCAATTATTAGATCCGACAGAAGGTGAAATTTCTTTTGAGGGGATGGACTTATCAGGGTTATCGGCAAAAAATTTACGGAAAAAACGTAAAGATATTCAGATGATTTTCCAAGACCCTTATTCTTCCTTAAATCCGAGAATGAACGTGTTTGATATTGTCGCTGAGCCATTGAGAACACATAAGGTAGCATCCGGGGCAGATTTAAAGAAACAAGTGATTGAAATGCTCGAAGTTGTTGGTCTAAACGCAGAAAGTGCTAGCAGGTATCCGCATGAATTTAGTGGAGGGCAAAGGCAAAGAATTGGTATTGCTAGAGCTTTGGCATTAAGGCCTAAGTTAATTGTATGTGATGAGCCTGTTTCCGCATTGGATGTCTCGATTCAGGCTCAAATCCTTAATCTTTTATTGAGGCTACAAGAGGAATTTGACCTGACTTTACTATTTATAGCCCATGGAATCCCGGTTGTTAAATATATCAGTAATCGAGTTGCAGTGATGTACTTAGGAAAAATAGTAGAAATAGCGGAAAAGGAACAACTTCTTACCAACCCACAACACCCCTATACAGAAGCATTGTTAGCTTCTGTTCCAGTCAGCCACCCTAGTCTACGTGTAAAGCAAGAACAACATACTATGTATGGCGAAATGCCAAGTCCAGTCGATTTGCCAACTGGGTGCAGGTTTCATACTCGCTGTCCTTATGCAGATGACGTTTGTAAAGAGCATGCACCAGAATTAAAGGATGCGAACCAAAATGGCCATTCTGTGGCATGTCATTATCCAGTTGGTTCTATTATGGAAACGGATAAAGTCGAGGCAATAGAGGCAACGAAAAGAATGGAGGCATAATGGTGATGTCAGAAGAGGAAATTTATGAGTACTCTCGTTTTTTCGAGAAGCAATTTGCTTTCAATGATTATAAAGGTCAAATGGGGGCCAAAATTCCTTTTGATGTTAAATGGGGATCGGGGCCCATCTTACTCTCAGCTCCTCATGCGACGAAATTATTTAGAAACAATCGAATAAAGGACCAAGATGATTATACAGGCGCTATCGGACTCCTCCTGCATCGTTATACGAATTGCCATTTCATCTATACGACCCGTTGCACATCAGAAGACCCTAATTTTGTTATTGGTGGTGCATATAAAGAGCAGATACGAAAGATGGCTGAAATTATGGATATTCGTTACATCATTGACCTCCATGGGGCCTCTGAGGGGAGAGGATTTAATATAGACCTTGGTACACAACATGGATTAACGATCGATCAGGATGTAGTAGACCAACTAATAGAAACGTTTAAAAACTACAACATCATGAGTGTGTGTGAAAATTCTGCCTTTCCTGCCAAGCATCCGGGAACGGTTACATCTTACTGTTATCATGAACTCGGTTTAGAAAGTTTCCAAATGGAAATCAACAAAAAATTTAGGGATCCTAATGAAAGCTTGGAGTTGTTCGTTTCCTTGGTGCAAGCTCTACAAGAATTTATTGTTACGCTACAAGAAAATTAATTCTTTGGAGAAAGGAGGGACATTTATGCAAGGTTTTCAAGGGGGCAGTTCTGGAGTGAGTGCAGCGCATCCCCAAGCTGTGGACGTTGGATTAGCTATCATGAAAAAAGGGGGAAATGCAGTTGACTCCTCCATTGCCATTTCTTTTGCTTTAAGTGTTCTAGAGCCATATGGTTCAGGAATTGGTGGTGGTGGGGTGATGATGATTCACTCTAATGACGACCAAAAGCCAAGCTTTTATGATTATAGAGAGTGTGCACCATGGGAAGGAAGCGTATCTAATCTGAAAATTGGAGTACCTGGATTTATAAAAGGGATGGAGAGAATTCATAATGATTTAGGTACGTTAAAATGGCACGAATTGATCGAACCGGCCATCTACCTCGCAGAAGATGGATACCCTGCTCATTCTGTGCTCAGAAAGCAACTCGATATTTCTGAGCATCTTAACCGGAGTGGTTTGTCTCAATTTTACGATGATGGAGTACCAAAAGCGCTTAAAACGAGCATTAAACAGCCTCAGCTTGCAGATACATTAACTGAGATTGCCAAGCATGGTTCCGGCGTTTTTTACACCGGCGAAATTGGAAAGTCGATCTGTGAAACCGTACCAGACCTTCACCTTAGTGATCTGCAACGCTACACCGTGAGGAAAAGCGAGGTGCTACAAGGAGCCTATGATGATTACATTATTTATAGTGCTCCAGCCCCTTTAGCTGGAAGTATGCTTATCCAACTACTTCAAATGTCTGAACTGATTAAACTAGAACAATTCGACAGATATAGTTCAGATTTTATTGATCAATTGGCTCAAATTGTACGTGCTTGCTATGAAGAACGCACCTTATTTAATGAGGATCCTGAATTCTGTGATCTGGACCATAGGGACTTTATAAGTCAACAACACTGTGAAAGACTGTTAAAGAAAGCTATCGTGAAAAATGATTTTTATAAGAAACCAAACTCTAATCAAACCTTTGATTACAACAACACGACAGCTTTTGTCGTAGTTGATGATAATGGGATGATGGTTTCTACTACAAATACATTAAGTGATTTATTTGGATCAGGCGTTTGTGTTAAGGGGTTTTTCTTAAATAATCAAATGCGTAATTTTAGTGAGCCTCCTATAACTCGGAATAAATTAGAACCTGGCAAAAAACCTCAAAGCTTTATTGCCCCATCTATCCTCATTAGTGAAAAAGAAAAAATTGTCATTGGTTCTTCTGGTGGGAAAAGAATACCAAATATGCTAACAAAGATTTTAATTCAGCATATAAAGCAAGGGTTATCATTACAAAGTGTGACAGATGCCTTTCGATACTTCATTGATGAGGATTACATTTTTCTGGAAGAAAAATTGCCGAAATCAGAAGAAAGAACTCTTCTTGAGAAAGGTTACTCTTTGAAGTATTCACCTAACTCCATTTTTTATGGAGGAGTGCATGCCCTATCTTTGCTTTCCGACAGTATAGATGGATGTGCAGACCCACGCCGTGGAGGAAAATGGGACGGTATGTAGACGATTTTTGCCGTTGTGAATTCAACATAATGGAAGCGCGTGTCATGACAATTGTTTTTCCCGCTATTTACTAAACCACTAAAATGAAAGAGGAGTGTTCGTAAGTGAAACTTGATCGTAAAGTGATTTTAATGGTTACATTCTTGACTGCTTTCTCTCTTTTAACTAGCACACTTAGCCCTCCTTCTCATACTCACGCTTCTACCATTGCCATTTCAACTGGGGATTCAACTATTGATGGTCGTCCTGTCGCCTGGAAGAACCGTGATCATTGGTCAACCCCTGATGGATGGAAGGTGTATCCATTTCAATATGAAGCAGATGCATCTTCATTTGGGAGTGGGGACCAGTACAAATCAAGATTTGATTATGTAGGCATAACCGCTCATGGAGACTCTGGGATTGATACTCATACATAACAGCAAGTCCCATGGGTCGGCATCAATGAGAAAGGGTTGGGTCTTGTGCAGGGGGCAGGTCACACATTAACTTCAAGTTTTACTCAAGATCATGGATTTCCAGTTTCTCAGGATTTGAATAATGGAATGCTCGCAGGATTTTTTAATCATGTTGTCCTTTCTCGTGCAGAACATATTGATGAGGTAGAGCAAATTCTAATAGATACAAACGATGGTGGAGGTTTTAATCAGAGTTTTGCTCGAAATACGTCTACAATGATTAGTGTGTTTGATAGATGGGGAAATGAAGCAGAATTAAAAGAGGATATGATTGAGTGGCAAACTAATTTAGCTCATCAAGTAAATGAATATTATGTGAATGAAGTCAGTATTTTCCCTGCCGTCGAAAATGCTTATGTTCGTCAAAGTGCCCCTGATTCAACTTTTAACGACTCTTTACGAGTGGGCCAAGATAGTGTGATTTCTTATTTGAAATTTGATTTAGGTGGGATTACTGGAAAGCCGATTAAGTCGGTAAAAGTTCGATTGACGGAAAGCTCAAGCAACGGAACAGGAAATACCAACTTTGAGGTGACTAAAACGATAGAAGATTGGAATGAAGACTCTGTCACCTGGGAAACGAAACCGGAAACTGACGGTCATGTTTATGGTACTTATTCAGGTGGTCAGCTTGAGGAAAGTGAAGTTATTGAAATTGATCTTCCTTTAGATAGTGGGTTTCTTGCTACGGATGGGATATATGAAATTGCTCTAGGGGGTTCAGTTAAGAATGAATTTGCACTGAAAGACACGCTAGATGGTGCAAAAATGATAGTAGAATACGATAATCTAAACGATATCATTGTAGACAATAAGAGAATGACAGCAGATTCTGGTTGGTGGAATTCAACAGCCGAGCCCAATTATAATGAATTTAACTATTATTACAGACGAACTTCAAGCAGTGAAAGCAAGGGAAGATGGACTCCATATATTACAAACCCTGGTATGTATGAGGTTTACTATTGGCTTCCAGATGGTACCCCAAATCGAACAACACAAGCGCCTTACACGATACAACATGCTGATGGGGCAGAAACTTTTTATGTAGATCAAACGGTTGCTGGTGGTGAGTGGATCCAATTGGGTGATGAAGCATTTCCTTTTGAGGCTGGTCTGAATGGTTATGTCGAAATTTCAAATATTGCAAATGGTGAGATTGTCATTGCCGATAGCATTCGTTTTATAAAAGTAGATGAGTAGCGATAACTGAATCGTAACCTTTAGAGATGAGAAACAACTACTGCAGGCTTTTAGCCAAAAAGTAGTTGTTTTTTTAGGAAGTCATTTCATTAGGGGGTCAGACACCTCTTTACCACAGCACCGCATTAAACTGTACTTCATCCCAATGTTTGTTGAAATTTGAAAACCGATAACAAGTTGTCATGTGTTACACTGTTAAAAGAAGTCTAAAAAATCATTCTTTTAAACGTTGAATCTATCAATCTACTGGAGTGTAACGATGAAACTAAAAACAATCTACGCAGCACTAATTGTCCTAATCATCACAGCCTGCTCACAACCAGAAGAACTTACTGTCGAACAAACGGAAACAGAAATCGATGCTGAAATCATTCGCCAAGAAGCTCCATTTGAGCCAGAAGAAGAGGAAACGACGATCACAATCGGTGCAGTAGGAGATGTCCTCCTGCATGAGCGAGTGTACGCCCCGGCAGAAATTGAAGATGGCTATGACTTTATGCCAATGCTTGAAAAAGTGGGGCCGCTTCTACAGGAACCAGACTTCTTAATGGCAAACTTTGAATCAATCCCTGGTGGCGTTGAGATTGGCTTATCAACCTATCCATCGTTCAATAGCCCACATGAAATTGTCACTGACCTGCAGTCATTGGGTGTTGATATGGCGATAGGGGCCAATAACCACACGATTGACCGCGGCGTAAGGGCGGTTGAAAGTGCCTTAGATTTCTTTGATGAAGTAGGCATGGATTATGTTGGAGTCTACCGAGACACGAAAGACCGTGAAACGGACCGTATCATCGAAGTAGAAGACATCACCCTTGGAGTATTAGCCTACACATACGGCACAAATGGCATTCCGATTCCAGAAGGACACGAAGACATCGTCGCACTCATTGACCCAGACCGTATCGAAAAAGATGTAAAAAACCTTCGTGATAAAGTCGACATCCTCATCGTTCATATGCACTGGGGAGACGAGTACATTCACGAACCGAACCAAGAGCAAAGAGAGCTAGCTCAGCTCTTATCAGAGGCAGGAGTAGATATCGTTTTCGGCCATCACCCACATGTCCTGCAGCCAATTGATCTGCTCGAACAAGAAGATGGACATGAAACGTATGTGTTCTATTCCTTAGGAAATTTCTTTTCCGGACAAAACTTCGAGTACACAGACATAGGCGGCCTAGCAACGATTAAAGTTACAAAAACAACAATAGGGGAAGACTCAACAATTGACATCCATACCCCTGACATCGAACCAACACTCGTTGTACTAGAAGACGACGTCTACAGTGTTATGCCAATGGCTGACTCAGAAGGCTCACTTATCAATGGCGTAACGACGGAAGAAACACGTGAACACATCTGGAAATACCTGAACGAATCTGAATGATTTACAAAAGACCCATCTTTACGCACTTAAGAGGCCACTGAAAAAGTCCTTTTTAGCCGATTCGAGGAAGCAGCAATGGCTCCACACGTTGCGCGCATGCTATGAGAAAACCACTCATAGCATGCTTTAAGACAAAGCAACGGTTCCGCTCATTGCTTAAAGGCCATTGAAAAAGGTAAAAACCACACCTTTTTCAGTGGCCTTCGCACTTAACGTGGTAAAGATGGGTCTTTCTTAAGTTGCTCCAACATCCGCCGACTTGTCGGAATCATCTCCTCAGGCAGGGAATCTAAAGGAAAATAGCGCAGGTCCTTACCTTCATGGTCCGCCTGTAACTCACCAGAAACATCCTTAGACATAAACGTAACAATGACATTATAAACTTCATCACCATTTGGATACTGAAAATAAAATTCCTCACCTGAAAACACCGTATATAAGCTCATCTCACCAACGGTTAATCCAGTTTCCTCAAGAATTTCCCGACGAGCAGCCTCCTCAACCGATTCACCCATCTCCATAAATCCACCAGGGACACCCCAATTATCCGTATCCGTACGATGTTGTAACAATACACGCCCTTGTTCATCAAGAATAAAAACCGCACACGCTGTTAAAATTAATGGTCTACTCCCAGCAATAGACCGTATCATATCAATATAGTTCATCATTTCCTCCTTCAGGGGTCAGACCCCACGTTACTTATGTATCACGTCACAGAGCTAAAGAGGGGTATGACCCCACGTTACTTATGTACCACGTCACAGAGCTAAAGAGGGGTCTGACCCCTCATAGCAGAAAGGAGCACTCAAAATGGAAATATCCATCGTCCTTTTGGTCTTATTCTTACTCGTATCTGGTGGTCTTATCTTAAACATTATTACAAGTATTTGGTGTTATCGAGACTCATTAAGGCAAGGTAACAGCAAGGAATATAGCCTGCTGTGGCTAGTTGCAACCCTCTTCTTTCCTGTTGTCGGCGTGATCATCTACTTAATCATTCGAAAGTAGGAAAGTAGATAATTTTTACTTTAGCACAGTAAAGAGGGGTCTGACCCCTCATAACCTCCACAAAAAATAACTCCATAAATCGTAGCAGGAACAACGTCTATCATCCTACCAAGATCAATGGAGTTACTCGTCTCACCTAGCTAAATTCCCTCGCCGTCTATCAACAAAGTAAACAACCATCAACACCAAAAACGCCCCTGCCGAATCAATCACAACATCTGAAACCAAACCCGATCTTTCTGGGATAAAAGACTGATGCCACTCATCTATTGCACCGTACAACGTGGCCAGCGCCCAAGCCCAAACATAACGATAACGCACACCACGTAAAGCTAGCCAAAAAAACAATGCCAACAACCCAAATGCAGCTAAATGAACGCCTTTTCTAGCAATATAATTGACGATAGCTGAATCAAAAAATGGATTCTTTAGCATTTCCTCCGTTGAATCCCCAGTAAACACGGGCATGCGTGTGGCAATTGCAATTCCAATACACCATAAGATCGCAACCGTCCACCATAACTTTTTCCTATTCATAATATCACCCGAATCAATTATACACGAAATCCCCACAACCAAAATCCTAATTAATATAATGGGACACTAACGAATACGATGAACTATAGATCATTATTTGAGAAAAGGAGGGATTTTTTTGTACAAAAGAGGACCAAAAAAAATGATCCTCATCATCCCAGTAGCGATACTCGTAGCACTAATCTTCTTCTTCCTCATACCAACAGAGCCACAAAAAGCAAAAAAAGTCGTCGACGCATTTTATACATATGAGCAAAATGCCCAGTTTTCAGCAGCGTACGATCTGTTCCATCCAAAGATGCAAGAAAGGAATTCAAGAGGTCGCTACATTGAAAACAGAGGGAAGTTTGTTGGAGTAGAGGGCTTTCCGTATTCTCTTAGCAAACCAAAAAAAGTAAAAGACTGGAGCATGTCTGAGGGCTCTGAACCATTCGAAACAGCCTACAAAGTTACTGTAACAAAAGAAATCAGAGACCAAGACAACGGAAACTACCGCCTAGAACAAGATGTCTACGTTACCCAAGAGCTAGAAACGAATGACTGGAAAATCCTTTGGGACTTTAATGAATAAGTTTTCAAAAGATAAAAAAAGAAATCCTGTTAGCTAGTGTAACAAATGATGACAGGATTTAACATTTTTATGGCGATAGCCTTTTTATTTACAAAAAACCCCATGAGCTAATCAGTCCAAAAAGTAGTTAGCTAGCGCAACGTTAACTTACAGCATTTTACAGTTTAATGTCTATAACCCTCTAATTCACAAAAAAATCCATTAAATAATCAGTCCAAATGCTATGCCATTTTTCCTTTGGCAATTCATTTGCTTTTGCCGGCCAGGCTTCCCAGTGGTCCGCATATAGGTACTTTTGTTCGATAGCGAAGGCTTTCATTTTATTTGTAAATCTCAAGTATTTATCGTCTTCAAGTGGGTGTGGGGGAGATAAGACTATTAACGTATCAGATAGCTCCTCCGTTAATTCACTCATTACTGTTTCTAGATTTTCAAGGGAATCCTCAATTGATAATTGATCATAATCATTTAATAGGAATGGTTCAATGACTAAAAGGTCAGGGTTATTTTTTATTACTTTTTCTATGTAATTATCAGCTAGCACTTCACTTGAAGTAGCTTCTTTTACATCTATAACCGTTAAAGCTACGTTCTGACTAGGCAAGAGAGTTTTGAATTGTGGGAGTAATAATTGTGGCATGGAAGAGTTTTCTTCCGTACTAGATACAGCGGATGAACCGATTACCATCAGGAGAAACTCCTCTTCCTCTTCATTTTGCTTTGCCACTTCTTCAAGTAGGCCACCAAGCTCATATTGTGATTCCACCACTTCTTCTTGAATAGCCTCAGAAGGTAGCTGAAGTTTAATATCCTCGGTATCAGCAGTAATTGTTGCTAGCTTATCTTCATAATGAATATAACCAAGAAAGATAATAATGATGGTTGTAAGAATAATAGCGTAATAAACGAATTGTCTCATAGTAAATGACTCCACCTTTCTACTAGTCAAAAAGCGCTAGTTTTTATCTATAGTAAGAATATAGCAATCATTATTTGGGAAGTAAGACGAACGATGTCACAGGGAGGGCCGTTTTTACCGACAGATTCAGCAAGTGAAAGTCGAATGAATGGAGATAAGGAAGAAAATTGTTATTGCTAGCTTAGGTCGGATTCACTATAATATCTAAGAATCTATATTAATTTCAACAGGTTCAAGAATTTATAGAGATGAGGCAAGAAATGAAAAAGAAAAAGGTTTTCATATCACTTGGGTTAATTGTTGGGGTTGTATTTTTGTCGGTTGTTGCTTATTTCTTTTATTTATACAAATCTGTAACGGACACAGTTCAGGAAATGCACGAACCATTTTCGCCCTCTCGAGTTGTTGATCTAGAGAGCCGAGAACCACTTTCATTTCTAATAGCTGGTGTCGACTCAAGAGGCGATACCCATGCTGGACGTTCCGATACGATTATCGTGATGACTGTCAATCCGAATGATCAATCAATTAAAATGTTAAGCATTCCGCGTGATACACGTACGGAAATTATTGGACGCGGACAACTCGATAAAATTAATCATGCATATGCATTTGGCGGCGTCCAAATGACAGCTGATACAGTAGCAAACTTTTTAGATATTCCAATCGATCATTATATAAGTATTAACATGGAAGGCTTCAAGGGTGTTGTTGATGCTCTAGGTGGGGTGGAAGTTGATAACCCATTTGCGTTTAATTACGGGGGGCACACATTCGCTGAAGGGCAATTATTCCTTAATGGTGAAGAAGCATTAGCTTATTCACGTATGCGAAAAGAGGATCCGCGTGGTGATTTCGGAAGAAACGATCGTCAACGTGAAATTGTTGATGCTGTAATCCAAGAAGCTGCCAACATTGGTACAGTCACAAAAGCTGGTGGTATTTTAGGAGCAGTCGGTGAGTCGGTACGTACCGATATGACATTAGACGAAATGTGGAAACTTCAAGCCAATTACCGCGATGCTCGTCACAACGTCGAGCAAATGGAGATCAAAGGGAATAACGCGACGATTAATGGTATTTATTATTTGCAAGTACCAGATGATGAGCTGGCTCGTGTAAGAAGTGAGCTAAGAGGACATTTAGGGTTAGAATAGTTTTTGGTGAGAGCTCTGGGCTAAGGCGCAGAGTTCTTTTTTTGTGGGGAGGCGTTTGTAAAAAGAGAGGGGAAATTCGCTAATACCCCACGAATTTCCGCTAAAAAAACCCAATTTCGATCCGGATCGCAGTCCTAAACAGCAAAAAAGTTGCTGCCCTCTCCTCAAATACATAATAAAAGGCTGATGAAGCACGATTTCATCAGCCTTTTATTAAAAGAATATAGACTTATCCTGTTTAATACAGGCATTTAAAACAATTCCATCTGTTCAATACGCTTCTCGCCATTATTTTTCATTTTGTACCCCAATGCTTTATAGCCAGTAACTCGCTTTTCATACATTTTTAGGAGCATAGGGACGTGCTGATCCACGTAATCGTACACTTGGACTTCTTGCTTATTGTCATGGTTGCGGTGAAGACGACCAACATATTGTTGCAATGTCCCTTTCCACGAGATAGGCATTGTTAAAAATAGAGTATCTAATCTAGCATCATCAAAGCCCTCACCAATATATTTACCAGTAGCTATCAACAATCGCTCTTCGTTATCTGGTATTTGGATGAGTGTTTGTAATGCTTGTTGACGCTCTTTTTTCTTCATTGCTCCTGACAGCACAATGATATTTTTGGCGAACCCTTTGAAGCGTTTCTCAAGCTCTGTTATATGTTCTAGCCTCTCAGTAATAACGATAGGGGATCGCTTTTCTTCTAAAGAAAGTAACACATCATTAAAGATCAGATCGTTTCTTTTTTGATTGGAAACAAGGGCAGCGTATATACTTTGAATCTCTGTCTCTTTTAGTTTAACGTTTGTGTTTCGAGTGATTAGTGTCTGATTGAATGTGCGTATTTTTGCTTGTTTCTTTGAATTGTTTTTAAATCTAATTGGTCCACATTGCATGAAGATGATAGGATGCAATCCATCTTTTCTAGTTGGAGTAGCAGTTAGTCCGTAGACTTTTTGTGCTCTTACAGCTTTCAATACTTATTCAAAACTATGGCAGAGATATGATGACATTCGTCAACAATTATTTGTCCATACTTAGTGATTTCAGGTTTTAACTGTCCCTTATGATGCAAACTTTGAATCGTAGCAACATCAATGTTATATGTAGCTTTATGCTTTCCTCCGCCAATTTGTCCTATCTCTTTTACCGGTAAGTTTAAGAATTTTGATAATTGTTCTTTCCATTGATCAATAAGCTGAGTACGGTGAACAATGACCAGTGTGTTCACTTCATTTTTAGCAATTAATGCAGATGCGGCGACTGTCTTCCCAAAGCCAGTATCAGCCTGTAAAACTCCGTGATCATGGTTTTGTAAGGTGGTGACTGCTTCTTCCTGTGAAGCCATTAGTTCCCCGTGAAATGTAACTTTCAACGGATGACCTGTATTTCTTTTATCTAAGAAATTAATGAATACCCCGTTTTCCTTAGCGATTTTTACAATATCATCAAGATTGCCTCTTGGTAAAATAAGTGTATCGTCGGTGAGAGTTGAACAATCAACGATTCGAGGAATGCGATAAGTTGAATATCTTTTTGCCTGTGCTTTATAAAATTCTGGATTCCCGAATGTAGCAACTTGCATGAATTTATTTAAAAGAGAGCCAGGCACACCACTTGTCTGTATATGGATCCCATTTTTCAGCTCAACTGAGATGCTTTTTGGGGCAAGAGTCAGATCAGAAGGAGTGGTTAAATGCTTTTCTGATTCTCTAATAATGCCCTCAATCGTTTCCCGAGAAATTTTTTTTATTGATGATAAATAGTGCCATTGGTCTCCGAATGGCTGAAAATTTTCATCTATAAAAACACTGTTTCCTTGTTCTCTAGCTAATTTTTGTAATGGTAGAGCGATTAAGTTCCCAAATCCTCCAGCTGGAAGTGTATCTTGATTTGGAAACATTCGGTCATATGAGTCCATACCAATTTCTAGCCGATTTTCACGAGCTTTCGATAACAACATCATTCCTAATTTGCGCGCAGATCTCGCTTTTATCTCTTGTTGAAAAAAGAACCAAATATGAGCGCCATTTCCTGAGCGTGAGCGTTCGATATGATAGGGGAGATTGTAAGTTTTACATGCTTGGCATACTGCCTTGACGTCTTCTTCCCACCCTCGCTTATCAAAATCAATGGCTAAGAACGAGCACATATCGTCCGTTTGCATTGGATAGATACCAGCTGTTATTTTACCGCTTAAATGATCATAGATTGCTTGTTTGGACAAAGCAGCGAAGGAACGGTGCTGACAATCCTGGCATTTGATCTTAGGTTTTTTACAGACTATCGGATCCCACTCATTTACACAAACAGGAGAATACCCAGAGCGTCCATCTTTTGCTTCCCATCGCTTAGCAAACACATCTTGTCTACCTTGAAAGAGACTCATATAGAGTAAAACTTTCTCACTAGGAGATGAATGAAGATTCACTCCAGAAGTTTGATAAGGCAGTTGAGTTGCTGACACTTTAGCTAGCTGAAGTTTTAAATGTTCGTTTTCTTTTCTTAAACGCTCACACTCTGCGAGAGCCTGTTGAAGCTTCTCTTGGATTTCCATAGTATCATCCTTATATTCACTGATTGATAAGTAAAATTATATCAAGGTTTCTGGTGAATGAGAAATATTGGAGGAGAGAGTGTGAGATAAGAAATGTACTAGTTTGTGGGGGGAAGCTTAACTATTGGTACTAGCAACTAATGGAGAATGCATAATGCTACATTTTATTTAATGATTTAAATTTTATTAAGATATTCTGAAAATCATATGGATGGAGTTCACCGACATATCTGTATTTGGGTGTTATGGGAATGATGGCAGTGCTGTCGAGCTCTGCGTATGAGGGTTTCACTAAATTTGCTCGTTTCCAATAAATAATCTTTTCTCGGTTGGGGAAGTAATCTGAGGGTTGAGATGTAGTGATTTTAACAGCAACAGCTATTGCGCGTTTCGCTTCAACAGCTAGAATAATCACTGGCCGTACTTTTCCACTTTTTGCGGGCGGTTTGTAAGGAAAAAACATGGTATAAATCTCTCCTGGCACCATTCAACTCTAATCCTCTAGCCATCTTCGGTGCGCAGGGTTATTATAATTAACTTCAACATTACCATTATTGTCTACGTCGAAAATTGAGGTTTTTCCGTCTTGTAACAATTGATCAAAGTTGATTGAAGAGGATAACTTTTCATTAGTTAGTCGCATTTTTTTATATGCACGTAACACTTGACCACGTTTTGGATGAGCTTTAACGCGTACAATTCCATTTCGTTTTAATTTAAGTTTCAATTTGATCAACTCCTTGTAATGTTGCCCTTATTAATAACAATCATATAAAGAGTGAATATAGATGTCAATTCGAGAAGTACCTATCATACTTCTTTTTTAGATTTCAGTTTCCAAGCAACAGATGGAAATGTCCCAGCTGCTATTTTATAATTATAAATAAATGGCCAAGGGTAAAACGATACTTGTAGAAAGGGGAGCAGCTTATGTCATATTCAAAAAAATCAAAAGAACAACGAAAACGTGAAAAAGAAATCCTTCATCTCTATCATAAAAAACTAACAGAAGATGAGTTAGATCCTCTTTACGAGAGTTTTGTTAAATGGAAAAAGGGAGAGCTCCCCTATGATGAGCTAACTGAGTATATCCATGAGTTTCATAAGAAAAATCAAAAGATATGGTCATGGTTCAATTATGGCCCTTCTGAAAAGGATTTCATGCTCATGCAAGCAAAAAAAAAGAGCTTGGTTTATTAACAGAGGAGGAAAAAGAGAGATATAGCGACTGGATTGAATAGTTTTAAAGTAGAAAGGGTCGATGTGATGCTTAAAAGTGATAAAGATTCATTAAAGATAACTGATGAATATCCTACAGCCATTGCAAAAGATTTTCGAGTGTTTCTTCGTTATCTCGAAGAAAATAAGGTAAAGCTTACGAGAGCTAGTGGATACATCACACGGAAAGATTTGAAAGTTATTTATTCGTCAATGTCAGAACCAAAACTTGTTGTTTCTGAAAAAGGAAATCAGCCGGATTATCCACTTATCCATCTCTTTTATCACCTTGCTATTACATTAGAATTAGTGGGTAAAGAGAGTATGTCCGGTGGTGAAGTGTTAGTAGTTGATGTTGAACGCGTCTCACTTTTCAAAGAGTTACCTATATCAGGGCAATTCTTTTCTCTACTTATCGCTTTTTGGATTGAAGTCGATTGGGACCTATTGCAGGAAGGATATCATAAAGGAGCACCTGATAACATTCTTTTCTTATTCGAACAGCTAGAAAGTCATCCAGCGGGCAAGGTAATTGAATTAAGTAAGTATGATATTTTGCAACAATTGCTTTCAAGGTTTGAACACTTCCTCCATTATTTTTATTATTTTGGGCTTTGGGATGTCAAGATTGATGAGCAAAAATCTTACCAGCCTGGCAGTGTTAAGCATAAGCAGGCAAAATCAATTAAGTTAACACCATTCTATAAATTACTTGAGGAAACGTTAAATGAAACATGGGATGCGTTAGATCCTCCTGATTTTGATTTTCTAAGTATTTTTACCGGAATTACAACTGAGGTAGAAGTTGAAGAAAGTCTTACAAAAGAAGAAAGAAAGGCGTTATTCCTTTCCCTTATCAAGCCACTAGTTTTGGAAGGGGAAAGCTTGCAGGTTTTAGCAAAGAAAGAGCAAACCTTTGTAGAAGGAGTGTATTGTTTTACTGTGAAAGAAGAGGGGGGAAGATTGCGGAAGATTGAACTGGACGGTGAGCACACACTTTTTGATTTACATCAATCGATTCAAGATGAGTTTGAATTAGATGATGATCATCTTTACTCATTTTATATGGATGGAAAGAAGTTCAGTAAGAATTGTTATAATTCAACACGGGATTATATGGGCCCTTATGTGACTGATGCAAAAATAGGTCGGTTAAATTTGTGTGAGGGTCAGAAATTCCTGTATTTATATGATTTTGGAGAAGAGTGGGAATTTTATATTACTGTTGAAAACAGTAAATAAATTACTAATAACATGATTGAATCCACTAAATTCCCTCTAATTCACAAATAAAAGGCTGATGAAGCAATAGTTCATCAGCCTTCTATTATAATCACCTACCTACCCCTCTTTGCAACGCAGAAAGCGATCGGAAATGCGGCTTTAGCGAAAAATATAACTCACTATATGTTTTGTATAACTGTAAATATAGCTCATGATTCACGCTGTTTGGAATGTAGCTCTCCTTCATCGGAATATCTTCCTTAATTGCAGCGAGCGAAGGAACGTCTCCGAGTGCATAGAGGCCAAACCAGGCAGCTCCCCAAGCCGAGCTTTGGTGGCTGACAGGAACGTGGACCTCGCGTCCGAATATATCGGCGACGATTTGCAGCCATAATGAAGACCTGGCGAATCCGCCGCTTGCAAACAGGTTAGAAGGTTTTCCAGCTAGGCGCTCCAGTGCTTCGCCGATGCTATACATACTAAAGATAACGCCTTCTAATCCTGCACGAATCATATGTTGTTTTCGGTGGGCAAGGGTTAATCCGATAAAGCTTCCACGAGCATCGGCATCCCAGTAAGGAGCACGTTCACCGTTTAGAAATGGCAAAAACAATAAACCGTCTGCTCCAGGCTGAACGTCTGTTGCTAAATTAGTAAGAAGGTCATAAGCACTTCCACTTCCAGAGGCCAGTGAACGCTCAACCTCTGCTTCTCCTAACACATCTTTCATCCACTGAAAGACGATGCCGCCGTTATTCGTTGGACCTCCCATAATCCATAAATCCTTTGTGACTCCATAACAAAAAATTTCTTGTAATTCATCGGTCTCAGGCTTTGCTGACATTTGTCTTATCGCTCCGCTTGTTCCAATTGTAATTGCGACATCCCCTGGGTTAATCGCGCCGATCCCGAGGTTGGCAAGGGGGCCATCACTTGATCCGATCACAAATGGGATGTCTTGTGGGAGAGAAAGCTGTGCGGCCAACTGTGAGGAAAGCCCTTGGCATACCGTTGTAGAAGGTACAGGTTCTGACAACTGGTCACGTGTAATCCCGGCGGCTAATAGAGCTGAGCTCTCCCAGTCAAACGTATGAATGTTAAAAAGTCCGCTTGCTGAGGCAACCGCATAATCAACTTTGTATGTACCAAACCATTTTACTAATAAATATTCCTTAATTGATACGAATTTTGCTGCTTGTAAGTAAGGTTGATAGCCAGTCTCCTTCATCCAGATTAATTTAGGTAAAGGAGACATAGGATGGATTGGTGTTCCCGTTTTTAAATAAATGTCTTTACCTGCAAACTCTTTCAAGTGATTTGCTTGGTCGACACTGCGCCCGTCTGCCCATGTAATTGATGGGGAAATGGCTTCGTGTTGCTCATTCATACATATTAAAGAATGCATGGCGCTGGAGATGCCGACACAGCTTATGTCATGATGATCAATCCCACTTTTCAAAACAGCAGTAGAAATGGCTTCAATCGCCGCTTGTTCAATTTCATGAGGATCTTGTTCTACCCAAGCTGGGTGTGGATGATGCACAGGGTATGCGTTTTCATGTTCAGCTACAACAATGCCGCTTTTTTGAAATAAAACAGCTTTCGCGCTAGTTGTCCCTATGTCTAAGGCTAATACGTAGTTTTTTGTAGGCATAAATACCATCACCACCATAACTGATTCTATTGTTCTCTTTCTTATCTTCATCTAATTTGACATAAATGTAAAGATTGGAAAGGGTTTTGTAACGTTTAGGAGAATATGAAAGTAGCAAGAATATGTTAAAAGGGGGCGATCACTTGTATGGTTTTGAACAGATGTTATTAAACGTTCTTTTTTTGTTAGTGTTTTTGCTGTTTGTACCAATCATATTGGAGATTAATACATATAGATTTTTTAATGAACATAAGAGAATAATTCATACCGTCTCAACGACACTTGCAATTATTTCCTGTATGTCTTTTCCGATCCCTTTGATGGAGGGGTATATTTTCGATTTGAGATTAGTTGCTTTAACGATTGGTGGCTTATATGGAGGGATCTCAGTGTCCATTCTGTTAGCTGCGGTTACTGTTTTCTTCCGGTTCTTAATTGGGGGAGCAGGGGCTATCGGCACAGCTATGGTCGTGTCGATTCTCCTAATCTTTTTAATTTATATAAATCAACCTTTCCAAAAGGCTTCACGGAAAAGGAAAGTTGTGCTTGCTAGCTCTCTTTCTGCATTTGGAACAGTAATCATTATGTTAAATTCTACGTTTCTATTCGGTGCGACGTTTTCTACTATATTTCTAATCCTATATATGCTTACTTCTGTATGTGCGACAGCTTCAATCGTGTATGTATACGAAGTGTTTCATGATCATATTTTGGTGCACAAACGAGTCATGAAAGCGGAAAAAATGGAGGTCGTCAGCCATCTAGCCTCATCGATTTCACATGAGGTGCGCAACCCGTTAACAACGGTTAGAGGATTTATGCAAATGATGCTTCAAAGTGAGATCCCTGAAGAAAAGCGCAAGGAATATCTAAAAATATCAATTGGTGAAATTGATCGGGCCAATGACATTATTCGTGACTATTTGACGTTTGCCAAGCCCTCACCAGAAAATGTGAAGACTCTTAATATTAAAGAAGAGCTGAATCGAACGTTTCAAATTGTGACTCCTTTTGCGAACATGAATGGGGTAGAAATTAGAAAAAAAATTGATGATTACTTGTTCAAAGGTGAGGAGCAGCTTTTTCAACAATGCTTAATTAACCTTACAAAAAATTGCATTGAGGCTATGCCGAACAAAGGACTGCTTACGATCGAGACGAAGGAGGAGAATGGGAATCTTCTCCTTATCATATCTGATAATGGGCAAGGGATGACAAAGGAGCAGCTCGCCCGAATTGGGGAGCCGTATTTTACGACGAAGGGGAGAGAAGGTACCGGCCTTGGGATGCTTGTTTCGATTCGTATTATTGAATCGATGAGTGGGAAATTGAGTGTAGAAAGTCAAGTGAATGAGGGCACAAGCTTTTATATTCGGTTGCCGCGTGTTGAAGAAGGAGCATAATTTAGCGCCTCGTTTCGTACCAGTTATAAAGTTTTCACAATCAATGCATGCTATAATAAATACGCATTTTGCACATACATACAGGAGGTAGGTTCATACATGAAAATTAGGACAATACTACTTGCTAGCTTTTTAGCGTTCATCCTGCTACTAACAGGCTGTGGAACGGGACAGGAAGAGGAGCAAGCAGGTGAGATTCAAACGAATGATGAGACAAAGCAAGAAGAGGGAGCAAACGAAGGGCCATATCCATATACGCTTGACGTCGAAGAAAATCCAATTGTGACAATTACAATGGAAGATGGAGAAGAGATTGTTGTTGAATTGTATCCGGACATTTCACCAAATACGGTAGTAAACTTTGTTTCTTTAGTAGAAGAGGGATTTTTTGATGGACTGACTTTCCATCGTGTTATTCCCGGATTTATGATTCAAGGTGGAGACCCTGCTGGTGATGGTTCAGGTGGCCCTGATTATACCATTCCGGGCGAATTTTTGGACAATGGGTTTGAGAATCCGCTCGAACATGAGCGCGGAGTGATATCGATGGCAAGAACGAGTGATCCGAACTCTGCAGGTTCTCAATTTTTTATTATGGTCGATGACTCAGCACAATTAGACGGACAGTATGCGTCTTTTGGAAAGGTACTTGAAGGAATGGATACAGTCGATGCAATCGTTCTCACAGAACGTGACTTTAGAGATAAGCCATTTGAGGAGCAGCGGATACATACAGTAACGATTGATACAAAAGGATATGAATATCCTGAACCTGTAGTGCTGAATTAACGGGTGTGAGAAAAATAGTAGCAAAAGAGGAAGGGTGCCAACGATGACAATCTATTTAACGGAACAACTTGCCCAGGAAATTGTTGATCGAACGATGGCTATCCTTCCTTACAATATTAATGTGATGGACCAAGAAGGAAGAATCATCGGTTCAGGCGATAAGCAGCGCATTTCGACGAAACATGAAGTGGCTAGTGAAGTTTTAAGAAAGAAAGAGACAGTGGAAATTGGAAAGGGAGACACGGAATATTGGAAGGGAGTCAAAGAGGGAATTAATTTACCGATTCTGTTTCAAGGAGAGGTTCTAGGTGTTGTTGGAATAACGGGCGACCTTGAGATAATAAGAGGGTACGGTGAATTAGTTAAAATGACAACTGAAATGATTATTGAACAGGCTTTTCTTCAGAGTCAGTTACAACTCGATGAACGAATCAAAGAAGAGCTTGTTCATCAATGGCTTAACGGCAATCATCTTGATGAGAGTTTATTTTATGAAAAGGCTAAGTCCTTGCAGGTTGATTTACTGATTTCAAGAGTGGTCATCGTTGTGAAAAGTGATGATCATGATTTGGAGCGGAAACGAAAAGTTGAACTGATGATCAATGAACTTATTGAACAGGATGATCTCACTGTTACTACGTATACAGGAGAGATCGTGATTGTAAAAAAGGTGAATGTGAAAGATGACCGGTGGGAAAAGGAACGGACACTAAATACAATTCGAATTTGGATGACACAGCTAACGAAAATCGATTCGACGATAAAAGTAGCAATTGGCAGTTATCATCCAACCTTTAAAAAGCTGTATCAATCTTTTATAGAAGCAAAAGAGACAATGGAGGTTGGCGAAAAGTTAGCTCCTGAGCAAAAGGTGTTAGTGTATGATGATCTTTCTATTTATGTGTTTATGAGTAAATTAGCAAATGAAATCGAAAACAACCCTTTTTTTGATTTGATCAATAGATTAAAAGAAGAAGATGAGTTGGGAGAGCTTCAAAAGACGCTCCAAGTGTATATTAATCACAGTGGAAAAGCGATTAACACGTCAAATGAGTTATTTATCCATCGAAACTCTCTCCAATATCGATTAGAAAAAATAAAAGAAGTTACAGGCAAAGATCCTAGAAACTACAAGGATTTATTTGAATTGTATCTCTCGCTTATCATAGATACATTTGCTGAGGACAAAAAATGAATTGTTCAAATGAACAGAAAAAGGGTAAGTGGATACGGTTTATTCTGTTCATCTGAACAATGAATTGAAAATATAAAACGCTTACAATGGATACTAGATTGTGATTCAACTAGGAGGGACAACAATGGATATTCAAGTAAGCGCTTTAGGCGCAATAGTCGGTTTAGTATTAGCAATTGTTCTTATATTTAGAAAAGTACCGCCGGTCTACGCATTAGTAGGAGGAGCGATGGTCGGTGGTTTAGTCGGTGGAGCATCAGTTACAGAAACGGTTGACTTAATGATGGGGGGAGCGCAAGGGATTATCCCTGCCGTCTTACGAATTTTAGCAGCTGGTGTGCTCGCAGGTGTGTTAATTGAGTCGGGTGCAGCTGCTTCCATCGCAGAAAGCATTGTAAAGAAAATCGGGGAAAGAAAAGCGTTATTTGCCCTAGCAATTGCGACAATGATTTTAACAGCTGTCGGTGTGTTTGTAGACGTAGCTGTCATTACTGTGGCACCAATTGCTTTAGCGATTGCTAGTCGAGCAAATCTATCAAAAACCGCGATATTACTAGCTATGATTGGTGGAGGTAAGGCGGGAAATATTATGTCACCAAACCCAAATACGATTGCGGTTGCTGAGGCATTTGAAGTACCGCTAACATCTGTGATGGCTGCAGGTATTATTCCGGGGTTATGTGGATTATTTGTTACGTATGTCATCGCGAAAAGGTTAGTGAACAAAGGGACGATGGTTTCACTTGATGAAATCACTCAAACAAATGATCAAAAGCTTCCAACTTTTGGTCTTGCCATTATAGCTCCACTAGTAACGATTGTATTACTAGCCCTACGTCCATTATTTGATATTGTGATCGATCCGATGCTAGCGCTTCCTGCTGGTGGACTTGTCGGTGCACTAGTAATGGGAAAGATTACGTCTGTTAATAAGTATATTGTTTCTGGTTTAAATAAGATGTCAGGTGTGGCTGTTTTGCTTCTTGGAACAGGTACATTAGCTGGAATTATTTCGAACTCTGGTCTTCGAACTGTTTTAATTGACGGCATTGATGTGCTTGGACTGCCGTCTTACGTTTTAGCACCTGTATCAGGTATTTTCATGTCAGCAGCAACAGCGTCAACGACTGCTGGTGCGGCTGTAGCAAGTAGTGTCTTTAGTACGACATTAATTGAATTAGGTGTAGCGGGTCTTGCCGGGGCAGCAATGATTCATGCTGGTTCCACTGTTTTAGATCATCTCCCGCACGGAAGCTTCTTCCACGCAACTGCAGGAAGTGTGCTGATGAACTTCCAAGAGCGATTAAAGCTGATTCCGTATGAGTCACTCGTTGGTTTGACGATTGCGATCATTTCAACATTAATCTTTGGCGTATTTAAACTATTTTTATAAAATTAGGGAGGAACCATCATGAAGAAAATTGTCATTGCACCAGACTCGTTTAAAGAGAGTTTAACGGCGTTAGAAGCAGCGAATGCCATTGAAGAGGGCTTAAAAGAAGTTTTGCCAGGCAGCCAATTTGTTAAAGTTCCGATGGCCGATGGCGGAGAAGGCACCGTTCAATCGTTAGTAGATGCAACAGGAGGACAGATTGAGCATGCAACCGTTACGGGTCCATTAGGAGACAAAGTAAAAGGATTTTATGGACTGCTTGGTGATGGAAAGACAGCTGTTATTGAAATGGCTGCAGCATCAGGGCTTGAGTTAGTACCAAGAAAGAAACGTGATCCAATGATTGCCACGACGTTTGGGACGGGTGAATTAATTTCCATTGCTCTAGATAAAGGGGTAGAGCGATTTATTATTGGAATTGGTGGAAGCGCAACAAATGACGGAGGCGCTGGAATGGTTCAAGCACTGGGAGGAAAATTAGTAGATCAAGACGGTTTGGACATTCCATTCGGAGGAGCTGGTCTAGCAAAACTTGAACGAATTGACCTTTCGACGTTCGATATACGCCTTGCTAATGTGAAAGTCGATGTGGCGTGTGATGTTGATAATCCGTTAATAGGTCCAAAAGGGGCATCTGCCATATACGGTCCTCAAAAAGGAGCAACTCCAGAACAAATTGAGCTATTGGACGCGAATCTAGCTCATTATGCAAGCGTGATTAAGCGCGACGTTGGCAAGGACATTCAAGATGTCCCCGGAGCTGGGGCTGCTGGTGGCTTAGGAGCTGGGCTACTTGCGTTTCTACCTGCAGAACTGAAGCGCGGCGGAGATCTAGTTATTGAAGCTACGAAGCTAGAAGAAGCTGTACGCGATGCAGATTTAGTTATTACGGGGGAAGGTGGGGTCAACCATCAAACGATTCATGGAAAAACACCCATTTGCGTGGCAAATACAGCCAAGAAATATGATGTCCCCGTTATAGCGCTTGCAGGCAGTTTAACAAATGATTACACAAATCTATATGATCACGGCATTGATGCTCTCTTTAGTATTGTTCCAGGAGCGGTAACGCTAGAGGAAGCTCTAGAAACGGGTTATGAAAATATGAAAAATACGGCTCGGAATCTCGCAGCAGTGATCCATGTAATGAAAAAACGAAGCGATGTTGTCTCATAATAAATAAAGCATTTAAAATAGTAGTCCAATTCGCACATGAATTGGACTACTATTTATGTTGTTTACTAAAGATTTTTAGGTGTTAAACAGCCTGCTAGTTGAGAGGTGGTTACTGCAAAAATTTAAATAGAGAATGACTTTTTCTTGTTTAACTACCTGGTATTTAACTTAACAAGAAATTGGAAAACGATACCCAAAAGTGATGTGTTTAATGTTAAGTTAGAGGAACAGCTTAATCGGTTAGAGTTAGTTACCGTGCTAGTAAAATTGAATTTGGTATACTTTTACTGATGAACTGGTGAGGTAAAGAATTTTTATTAACTTTTGTATAAGGAGTGTGTTCAATATGGTTGGAGTAGAAATTAATATGGTTTTAAAAGATAGCTTAAAGGCACTGGAATTATACGAAAATATATTTGATATCGAGCGTGTGGAAGTTTCAAACTTTCCTCGTGGTGAAAATGAGGTAGTTTTTACCTTATATGACGTTCGCTTTCATATGTTAGATGAAAACCCAGAATTCCATTTGATCGCACCAAAACCTGACGACCCTAAAACTAGTTGGGTTAATGTTACTGTTCCAGACATTAAGGAGGCCTATGCAAAGGCGATGGATTTAGGTTGTACAGAGGTACAACCGGTTACTGAGATTTCTGATTACGGAGTATCAAACGCCATATTCATGGACCTATTTGGTTATATATGGATGCTTCATCAAGTACATAAGGAGGTTAGTCATGAAGAGCGTATACAGCTTTGGGAGGAAAAAAGGAAGAATTAACTATAGGTGTATGATAGGTTTTAAAGGAAATAGCGGAATGAGGATCCGTCAAAATCAGCAAAGCGGTACTGTAATAACCGCTTGTGATATAAGTCAAAAAGAACCCTGTTTTCAGAATGCCTAGCAAGGAAAATTCAATTAAGTGCTACATTGCAGTCTATCAGAAATATTGCTAAACTATTATTAATTAATTGTTTAACTTTTGAAGAGGTGATTATTTCATCTCTGGTTGTTGCTTTAGTATAAATTATTAGAGGAGAAGCGTATTAGCCTTCTCCTTTTACTATGTATTAGAGAGTTGAAGACGAATGAATAATAAAGGTTTATTTAAGCAAAAAGCAAATATATACGTCATCTTCCTATCTATTCTTGGGATTGCTCTCTTTTCTTTGTATGGGAATATGACGTTTGATGCCTATACGCCTATATTGTGGACCTTGATGGCTTGTTTAGTAACCGTATTAGTTCTATGCAGACATTTTACGATTCTACTACCACCAAAGGGAAATGCACTTTCAATGGATTCAGCTATTTATTTAGCATGTATTTTTGCCTTTAGTCTTGAGTTTACGTTACTGATTCTTTTTGTAAGCAGTATCATCGGTGCGCTTTATCAAGTGAAAATCCTATGGTGGAAGCATATTTTTAACTTTGCGACTTTTTCGATAATGATCGTTTCTGCCTATTCGGTTTTTGTCTTAATGGGTGGTCAAGCTGGGGTCATTAGTCCTGAATTAATCCATAGTTATATTTTCGCATTAGTTGTTTACATGCTATTAAATGTTTTTTGTATTGGGATGTATTTCTATTTGCTTGATGCCGCTAGTTTGTTAGCAAACGTTCTTGGAGTCATCAAAGAATCAATCTCAAGCTATATTAGTATTCTCATTTTGTCTCTGTTACTTGGAATTTTGCTTTTACACCAGCCATTTTATGGACTGTTTCTTTTTTCTTGTTTACTATTAGTCCTATCATATGCATTTAAAATGCACTTTAAATTGTATGAAGAAGCATCACTGAGGGCTAACGTGGACCAGCTTACTGGCCTTTATAATCATGGTTATTTTAAAGAGCTGTTAGAAGGGCTTGTGAAAGAGCAAAAGGCTGAGAAAATGAGTTTGGCAATGATCGATATTGACGACTTTAACAAATACAATGGTTATTTTGGCCATCTACAAGGCGATGAATTGCTTAAGTGCTTTGGCCTTGTATTAAAAGAGGGCTGTAGTGGCACCAATTACACTCTGGCACGGTATGGTGGAGAAGAGTTTACGATTTTGATGCCTAATACAACAGAAAGTGATGCTTTTCAATATCTAGATGAACTACGTAAGAAGATGAATGATACGTATTTCAAAGGAGTGGAAATCCTGCCGCATGGGTGCTTATCGTTTTCTGCAGGGATTATTTATCAGGAAGGAATGATCGATAGTTCTTCTGAGTTATTAGGTCAAGCAGATCGGGCCCTGTATTATGCAAAGGCACAAGGAAAGAATAAAGTTCATTTATATGATGAAAAAGATGTCGTTCAAAAAAATCTCGATGAAGAAAAAGAAATTGAGTTGCTTGAGCAGCAAGTTCGGATTTTTCTCTCAAAAGATATTAATACGTACAAGCACAGTAAACGTGTATTTACCTATGCCATCCATTTTGCTAAAAAATTAGAGTTGAGTGATTATGAGAAAAAAACATTGATTATGGGTGCGCTCATTCATGATATTGGGAAGCTAGAAATTCCAAGGGATATTATGAATAAAGAAGGGAAATTAAATCCGCATGAATGGGAAATGATCAAGAAGCACGTTACTTGGGGCAAGGAGATCATTTCTACAAATAAAGATTTATTACACTTGGTGCCGTTGGTGGAACTCCATCATGAACGCTATGATGGGAAAGGGTATCCACATGGGTTAAAAGGCGATAGCATCCCCAAATTGGCGAGAATTCTCTGTATCATTGATGCGTTTGATGCGATGACAACCGAGCGTCCGTACCAGAAAACAAAAACATTTGAAGAGGCGATTGTTGAACTTGAGCATTGTTCTGGTAAACAATTTGACCCGAAGTATGTACCGTTGTTTATTGAGATGTTACGTGAGGGCGAGATGAGGGTTGATAGGGAGATAGAGGCTGTGAACGTGTAATAATTAAAGGCTGTTTTCGCATACATTGTTGTTTTTTGCTGTACGTGTTCTCCACATGTTCGGTCCATTGCGCTCCAGCCACTCGCACCCGCAAGGAGGTGCCGAGTCTCCTCGGCTGCGCCTGTGGGGTCTCGCCCCTACCTCTTCATCCCGCAGGAGTCGAGTGACTTCCGCACCATTTCACTACGAGAAAAACGTTTCTTCACAGCATCAATCTTTACGTAAACAGCTTAATTAAAAGATAAGAAGCCTAACAGTTGAATTCAACTTTGTTAGGCTTCTTTTAGTTACGCTTATTCTAAGTTGTTTCTCCTCTTATCAGCTCAATATCAACAATGGTGTTGTTTCGCTTTTCTCCATCTTTGTCCTCAATCATGTTTATTAACGTAGAGCATAACTCACGACCGATGCGGTCAACCGGTTGCTTAACTGTGGTGAGCTTTGGTTTTTGTAGCATTCGGGTAAAAGAGTTAAAGTCATATCCGACAATCTTTAGTTGTTCTGGTACTTTAATGCCTCTTTTTTGTGCATGGATATATAAAGCGTAAGCCAATATATCATTACTACAAAAAACACCATCATAGGTAAGAAGTTCTTTGGATACTTTCTCTTCGATAAACTCTTCATGCTGTCCGAAAAATGAAAATGTGTCTCTGCTATATTCTTCTTCAATAATTTTATATGGTATGTCATGCTCCATGCATACAAGTTTAAAAGCATCGGAACGCCTATTTGGTAACATATCTAAATCAAGGGGACCGGACAGGTGCAATAGTTTTTTGCAACCACTTTCTATTAAGTGTTTCGTTGCGACGCGGCCTCCATTAAAGTTATCTGATCCCACATATGGAATATCGTTAGACATGATTCGGTCAAATGAAACAATTGGCAGATCTACTTTTCTATATTCTTCTACATCTAATGTTTGGCTGCACATGATAATGCCATCCACTCGATTTTCACGGAGCATTCCAATATAATTTGTTTCTTTTTCCGCCTCGTCTAGTGAGTTGCATAATAAGAGCTTGTAATTATTCTTATATGCGTATAATTCAATGTTCTTAATAAGTTCAGCGAAGAAAGGGTGTTCGGAGTCAGGAACAATCACACCTAAGAGATAGGATTGACTTTTCTGAAGTGCTCTAGCGATTTGATTAGGAGAATAATTAATGTCAGCCATCGCTTTTTCGACTTTTTTACGGGTTTCTTTGCCGATATATCCTCTGTTATTAATCACTCTTGAAACCGTTGTCACGGAAACTCCAGCTTTTTTTGCAACATCTTTAATATTAACCATTGATTTCTCCTTGTATAGAATTCATAAGAATTATGAAAACGTTCTAATTAAAACATACCAGAAACGAACCGAATGAGGAAGGGAGTTCTTCTGGGAAGTTTCGAATTTTAAATGTATAAAGAGTGTACCATAAATGTGGTAACGTATGTCATATAAATTTTGAGCGGTTTCATTAGATTAAAAGTAAATAAATTATAGTTTTCTATTTATTCACCTCATAAAAAAGAGATTTTAGTCACAAAAACATGTTATCGTTACCTTAAAAATGGGTTTCATAAAGAGATAATCAGTCATTTTGATATATTAAATGTTAAAAACCTAAGAGGGAATTGTGGTTTATTAAAGGTTTTCTCAAAAAATCCGTAAAAAATAAATGTGGTTTATTTTATGAAAACGTTTGACATATTTTTAAACCTTGGCTATGATATGTGTAAGCTCTTACAAAGAGAGCACTAGTTTACTAAAGTTCAAAAAATAAGAGTTTGGGGGATTGATGATGAGTAGAGCAAAGTTATTTTGTGTTTTTATGCTCATGGTAGTGTTGTTAGCTGCATGCGGCAATAACAATCAAGAAACGTCTACTGATGAAGGATCGAGTGTTGATGAGAGTCAAGCGGGTGCAGGAGTCACTGAATTAAGCATGTGGATCCACCAATCAGGCGAAGAAGAGACTGAATTTTACAAAAAGAGAATTGAAGAGTTCAATGAAGCTCATGACGGCGAAATTAAAATCAATGTCGAAGTGGTTATGGATGATGGCGGCAGCTCCTATAATGACAGCTTAAATGCTGCATTAGTTGCTGGGAATCTACCAGATGTGTTAGCGCTTGATGGCCCTTTCGTTGCGAGTTATGCAGATGCAGAAATTATTGCTCCTATTGATGAGTATATCTCGGATGAAGACAAAGAGGATTTTGTAGATTCCATTCTTCAACAAGGTACGTATAACGAGCAGTTGTATTCTTTAGGCGCAATGGAGTCATCAGTCGTTCTTTACTACAATAAAGAAATCTTTGAAGAAGAAGGAATAGAAGCACCAACAACAATTGAAGATGCGTGGACATGGGATGAGTTTATGGCTGTTGCTAAACAACTAACAACGGATGATCGTTATGGCCTCAACTTATTTATGGATTATGGTGTTGGTGAGTGGTATACGTATATGGGCGCACCGTTCATTTGGTCAAACGGAGGAGAGTTGATTTCTGAAGATGGCACAACGGTTGATGGGTATTTAAACGGCCCGGAAAGTGTTAAAGCGTTTGAGTACGTAAAGAGTTTATTTGAAGAAGGTGTCGTTAGTTTAACTCCTTCTGAAACGCAATTTGAGTCAGGGAATGCGGCAATGGCTCTTGGAGGACCTTGGATTGCCGTATCTGCAGAGAATGCTGGATTGGACTATGGAATGATGCCTTATCCATATAGCGAAGTTCCTAAATCACCATCTGGAAGTATGGCTTACGCAATTTCTACACAGGCTGAGCACCCAGAAGCTGCATACAAAGTAATGCAATGGATGACAAATGAAGAATCAGTAATAGGCTTATCTGAAGTTACTGGCATGCCTCCTGCTCGTAAGTCAGCGTTTGAAAGTATGGAAGAGTATAATGAGTTACCGAAAAAGATCATGCGTGATCAAGTTGTGCAAACAGCACATGCACGTCCTACTACACCAGCATATCCGGTATTAACAGATGCGTTTGCTCAAGCATTTCATGCAATGGCACTAGGTGAAGATGCGCAGTCAACGTTAGATCAACAAGTTACACGAGTAGAACGAGAACTACGTCGCTTTAACCAGTAAGAAGGTTGATGCCTTTTTCATGACAGTCAAGGGGCTTTCTGTAAGCCTCTTGTTCTGTTAAATGTCAGATGTGGAGTGATGGTTATGGAAACCAATAAAAAAATCAATTTGAAGCCTATCAGAGCACAGAAACGCTTTAATATGAAAACGCAAAAAACACAAGAATTTATAAATGGTTATCTATTTTTACTACCAGCTTTACTTTTGCTAGGTGTGTTTTTGTTATATCCAATGGGGATGGCTTTTTACTATAGTTTCACTGATTTTTATATATTAAGACCAGATCAAAAGCAATTCATAGGATTAGAAAATTTCACTTATATCTTTCAAGATGCCGAATTTAAACAAGCTTTTAAAAATACAGCATATTTTGCGTTACTAGTTGTCCCAATTCAAATGGCTGTTGCTTTGGGATTAGCATTATTAATCAATCAAAAGCTAAAATGTAAGGTTTTTTTCCGAACTGCCTATTTCAGTCCAGTCGTTATGTCGTTAGTTGTTGTATCGATTCTTTGGACGTTTTTATATAACCCGAATGAGGGCTTAATTAACGAGATGTTAGGTATATTTGGTATTTCTCCACAACCATTTTTGACAAGTCCTAATCAAGCGATGAATTCCATTATTGTTATGTCCGTTTGGCAAGGGGCAGGGTTTCAAATGTTGATTTTCCTTGCAGGCTTACAAAACATTCCTAAGCATCTGTATGAGGCGGCTTCCATAGATGGTGCCAACCCGCTACAACAGTTTTGGAATGTTACTCTTCCGGGGCTAAGAAATGTATCCATCTTTATTTTTGTAACGATTACGATTGCTGCTGTGAAATTATTAGTACAACCAATGATTATGACTCAAGGCGGACCATTAGGGTCGACAAAAACTCTTGTTTATCATATTTATGAGGTTGGCTTTAACTATCGAGATGTTGGTTATGCTTCTGCAATGGCAGTAGTGTTTACGATATTAGTGCTTATCATTACGATCATACAGCGTAAGTTTACGGGCGAGGAGAGGGGTTGAGCGTGATGAAGAAAAGGTTGTTAGTTAAAAATATTATATTGTATATTTTTATGACGTTATTAGCGTTCATCTTCCTATTTCCTCTAATATGGATGCTAGTTTCTTCGTTAAAAAATGAATTTCAAATCTTTGAAGATATTAGTTCGTTTAAGGCGTTTTTGCCACCTGCACCGAATGAAGGTGGGTACTTTGCAAATTATGTTGCTGCGTTTGAGCGTGTTGATTTGTTCCGTTATATGTTAAATAGTTTGATTTATACGTTTGGGATTTTAATATGCGGATTAGTCGTGAACTCAATGGCTGGTTATGCGTTGGCACGCTTTAATTTTCCATTAAGACACTTTTGGTTAGCGGTTATTATTGCAACATTAATTATTCCGCCAGAAAGTATTTTCCTGCCGCTTTATGTTCTTGTCTATAATTTTGGCTGGGTGAACACGTACACTGGGTTAATTGTTCCATTTATTGCAAATGCCTTTAGTATTTTTCTTTTTAGACAGTTCTTTTTAGACTTTCCAAAAGAGATTGAAGAAGCTGCGAAGATTGATGGTTGCTCGCAAATCGGAATCTTTTTTAGAATCATTGTGCCACTTTCAAAGCCGATCTTTGCAACGGTTGCTATCTTTACTTTTATCAATCATTGGAATGACTTCTTATGGCCGTTAGTAGTGGCAACGGAAGACCAGATGAGAACGATTCAAATTGGGTTACAGTACTTTATGAATCAACCTCCTGTTCAATGGGGCCAAGTGATGGCAGCACTGACGGTCACAACGATTCCTATGCTATTAATCTTTATTTTCTTACAAAGATATTACGTTCAAGGGTTAGCGCATACAGGTTCGAAAAACTAAATCGATAATGGATGAGAAAGGAAGGGAAGGGAACATGGGAAAGGTCATAAGCTTAGGTGAATTGCTAATAGATTTTGTACCAAAAGAAAAAGGGAAATCACTAAAGGACATCCTGGAATTTGAAAAAGCTGCTGGTGGTGCCCCTGCTAATGTAGCGGCTGCAATCGCAAAACTTGGTGGAAAAGCTGCTTTTATTGGAAAGGTTGGAAACGATGGGTTCGGTCACTTTCTTGAAGAAACCCTGCAAAAAACGGGTGTAAGTACAAACTTTGTCGTTAAGAGCGACGAGTTTAAGACGGCACTTGCTTTTGTAACGAATCAAGATAATGGCGAAAGAGAGTTTATGTTTTACCGTGATCCATCTGCAGATATGATGTTAACTGCTGAAGAAGTCGATGAACAGTGGTTTGAAGAAGGGGATATCTACCACTTTGGGTCCGTTTCCTTGATTGGGCATCCGGTAAGGGAAGCGACGGTAGAAGCACTGCGAATCGCTCAAGAAAAGGGGCTCACTATAAGTTTTGACCCAAATGTCCGCTTAGCCCTTTGGGATGATGCAGAAACGGCAAAGGAATACATTCTCCGCTATTTCAAGCAAGCTCATATTGTAAAAATTAGCGATGAGGAACTCTACTTTTTAACAGGGATTGAAAATGAAAGGGAAGCTGTTTATCAGCTATTTGGAGGGATGAATGAGCTTGTTGTCGTCACGAAAGGAGCTTTAGGTTCCGTTATTTATACAAGAGATTATTGTCAATCTGTTGGTGCGTTGAAGGTTGAGGCAATTGATACAACAGGGGCTGGTGACGCCTTTGTCGGTGGATTGTTATTCTTTTTGCAAAAAGAAATGAAGAGTAGTAGCCTCATAGATTTTCTTAAGAATGATGAAAAGGCTCGTGAAATGGTTTCATTTGCAGGAAAGTGTGGAGCCATCGCTACAACTCGTCGAGGGGCAATTCCCGCTTTACCAGCTTTAGAGGGTGTAGTGAAATCATAATAATAGGGAGTGTCGGTTATGCAAGTAGGTGGAGTTGCTGGTGGAATATATAAAGTTTGTGACTGGTTAATGAAACTAGCAATTGTCAATTTGCTATGGATCGCTTTCACAGTCCTGGGCCTTGGAATCTTTGGGATGTTCCCAGCAACGGTTGCTTTGTTAACCGTCCTTACTCGCTGGATAAAAAAAGAGGAATGTAAAGTTGTTTCAAGCTTCTTCCTTGCTTATAAAAAAAGTTTTATAAAAGCGAACATGTTGATGGTTTTAACGCTTGTAGTAGGATCTGTTTTAGCAATGAATGTGATCGTTGTTCAGTCTATGAGTGGAATTCTTCATGTATTTTTGAAGTACGGATTGCTTTGTTTGTTCGTTATGTATACTATAGTTGCTCTTTATGTGATTCCAATGGTTACGTACCAATCACATGGAGTGTGGATGACAATTAAAATGGCATTTATAACAGGAGCGTTACACCCAGTTCGAACAGGGATGTTATTAGGTGGATTTGTTCTGTTGTATTTCGTTTTACGATCAATTCCAGGGATGATTCCTTTCTATGGTGTAAGTCTAATGGGGATGTGGACGGTTGTTGTACTAGCTCCTATCTTATCAGGAGAGCAAAATGAGTCAAACAAAGAAAAAATAATAAAGAGTAGAACGGTAGCAAGAGCATAGAAGAAAATTAGGAGGTACGAAATGACACAACATAAACAGGCAGTTGAAAAGGCAATTCAATCTATTAATCAAGCTAAAGAAGAAGTGAGCAAGAATCACTGGAGATTAAACTATCATGTAGCCTCTCCAGCTTATTGGATTAATGATCCAAATGGTTTTAGCTATTATAAAGGGGAATATCATTTATTTTACCAATACCATCCATACACGGCGCAGTGGGGACCGATGCATTGGGGGCATGTGAAAAGCAAAGATTTAACCCATTGGGAACACCTCCCTGTTGCCATTGCTCCAAGTGAAGAATATGACAAAGATGGTTGCTTTTCCGGTAGCGCAATTGAAAAGGATGGAAAGCTCTATCTTATGTATACGGGGAATAAATGGACAGGGGATAATCACGACACAGATTTAGAACAAGTTCAGTGTCTTGCTATTAGTGAGGATGGTATAAATTTTGAAAAACTAGCGAACAATCCAGTCATTGGAGCGGCACCTGAAGGGGATATCCACCCGAATCATATTAGAGATCCGAAAGTGTGGAAGCATGGGGATGAGTATTACTGTGTCATTGGTAATAAAACAAAGAATGAAGTAGGGCAGGTTCTGCTTTATCGCTCAGCTGATTTACTAGATTGGGAATTTTTAAATGTTGCAGCTAAAGGAGAAGGGAACTTTGGCTATATGTGGGAATGCCCTGACATTTTTCATTTAGATGGTCAAGATGTACTGATGATGTCACCTCAAGGAATGAAGCCAGAAGGCTATCTGTATCATAATTTACACCAATCAGGCTATGTAGTAGGGGAGTTAGATTATGAAAGTGGGAAGCTCGACCATGGGGCTTTTCAGCTGCTTGATTATGGGTTTGATTTTTACGCACCTCAAACAACGGTAGATGAAAAAGGAAGAAGAGTCATGGTTGCGTGGATGGCGATGTGGGAAAGTGACATGCCTGAACAAAAGTTTGATTGGGCTGGGGCGATGACATTGCCTCGACAATTATTTATAAAAAATGGCGAAATCATTAGTAAGCCAATGCCAGAAGTTGAAACTTTACGAGAAGGTCTTACGGAATATGAGCATGTATCCTTTGAAGGGAACCACGTGTTCGAAGGTGTTTCTGGAGATTCACTTGAGCTTGATGTCATTATTGAAGCAAAAGACGCTACTAGGTTTGGTTTGAAAATGCGTATGAATGAGGAGCTAGGGGAGGAAACCGTCCTTAGCTATGATTGCAATGAAGAATTCTTAACATTAGATCGTAACAAATCTGGAAAAGGATTAGATGGCATTCGTAAAGCACCTGTTACCCTTTGCGACAACGAGCTTCATTTGCGAATTTTCATAGATTTATCGTCTATTGAAGTCTTTGTTAATGATGGAGAAAAAGTAATGACATCAAGAATTTACCCGGATTCATCTTCAACTGGGATTGAGTTCTTTGCAGATGGGCTCATTTCGATTAAAAAGTTAAAAAAGTGGGCGTTAGGGAAGAGTGTAGGAGTTAGCCCTATTGCTGCTAGTGATTTAACTGAATAATTGGTGGAGGAGTCAGTATTAGAGGGTACTGAAAAGGTATAAATCAACCTTTTCAGTACCTAGATTAAGTAGCAATGGCTCCACATGCTGCGCGCCTTCTATGAGAAACCCGCTCATAGAAGGCTTTTTAAAAAAAGGCAGCGCACATTGCTTAGAGGGCACTGAAAAAGGTAAAAACCGACCTTTTTCAGTGCCCTCTATCCTTCCTTATTTGTATGAAAAACGTGTGTCTGCCCATTGTATGAGACATAAAGAAGGGGAGGGGTTATGTTTTTGGAGTGGAAACAGGTATTAGAGTTCTGGGGAAAAGCTATGGGAGTTTCATGGTGAGATTTTAGAGGGGAGATAGGTGGAATCTTGCTATTCATAAGCTTTAAATTAAGATGTGATTATTGTAGATTGGTGTCTATATTTCTATTTTTTAGTCGTGAATAGTCGAATAATGAAAATCAAGGGTGATGGTAAAAGAGGGGAGGGGAGAGGATTCGGTTATCCATATAATTGGTAGTTTAGCCCTTGTATACAAATACGTGTACAAGTATACAAAAACGTATACGTGTTTACAAAATGTATACTTGATTGTTTACAATAACGTGTACTTGTGTACAAAAGTGTATACATGGCGTACTTTAGGGGTGTGTACGAGATTGTATACATGTAAACGAAAATGTGTACAAGTATACAAAAACGAATACAACTTAAGTATCATTGACGAATCTAGCACTCTACTATACTCTTATATATGTTGGAAAAAGTTATAAAATCCTGAAATGAAAGGAAATTGTCTCTATTACTTGGAATTTTGCTTTTACACCATCCATTTTATGGACTGTTTCTTTTTTTCTTGTTTGCTATTAGTCCTATCATATGCATTTAAAATGCACTTCAAATTATATGAAGAAGCACGCTCGGGGCGAACGTGGACCAGCTTACTGGTCTTTATAATCATGGTTATTTTAAAGAGCTGTTAGAAGGGCTTGTGAAAGAGCAAAAGGGTGAGAAAATGAGTTTGGCAATGATCGATATTGACGACTTTAACAAATACAATGGTTATTTCGGCCATCTACAAGGCGATGAATTGCTTAAGTGCTTTGGCCTTGTATTAAAAGAGGGCTGTAGTGGCTCGAAGTACACTCTTGCACAGTATGGTGGAGAAGAGTTTACGATTTTAATGCCTAATACAACAGAAAATGATGCCTTTCAATTTGTAGATGGACTGCGTAAGAAGATGAATGATACGTATTTCAAAGGAGTCGAAATCTTGCCGCATGGGCGCTTATCGTTTTCTGCAGGAATTATTTATAAGGAAGGAATGATTGATAGTTCTTCTGAGTTATTAGGGCAAGCGGATCGGGCACTGTATTATGCAAAAGCGCAAGGGAAGAATAAAATTCATTTATATGATGAAAAAGATGTCGTTCAAAAAAACTCGATGAAGAAAAAGAAATCGAGTTGCTTGAGCAGCAAGTTAGGATTTTTCTCTCAAAGGATATTAATAATTACAAGAACAGCAAACTTGTGTTAACCTATGCTGTTCATTTTGCTAATAAATTACAGTTGAGTGATTATGGGAAAAAATTAGATCCGCATGAATGGGAAATGATCAAGAAGTACATTACTTGGGGCAAGGAGACCAGTTCTATAAATAAAGATTTATTACATTTGGTGCCGTTGGTGGAACTTCACCATGAACGTTATGATGGGAAAGGGTATCCACATGGGTTAAAAGGCGAGAGCATCCCCAAATTAGCAAGAATTCTTTGTATCATTGATGCATTTGATGTGATGACAACCGAGCGTCCGTACAAGAAAACCCAAACATTTGAAGAGGTGATTGTTGAACTAGAGCAATGTTCTGGTAAACAATTTGACCCGAAGTATGTACCGTTGTTTATTGAGATGATACGAGAGGGAGAGGTAGGGGTGTTTGGGAAGATGGAGACTGTAGAAGTGTAAAGATTAGCTTAATGTGAGTGTATGGAAAAGCTGCTCTATTAATATAGAGTGGCTATTTTTTTTATTGCTTTAATAGGGGAGGGGAGGAGTGAATGTATAGATTGCTAGGAATACATATATGTCTATGCCGTTTATTGTAAAACGTTGTCTATATGTCTGTTTTTATGTCTGAAAGTGATGTTGATCTAAGGGGGGGTGGTAGAAGAGGGGAGGGGAGTTGAATCATTATTATCCAATTAATTACAAAAAAGTCCATGTGTGCAATTATGTGTACAAGTATACAAAAACGTATACACGTTTACAAAATGTATACTAAGGTGTTTACAATAACGTGTACTTGTATACAAACGTGTATACAAGGCGTAATTTAGGGATGTGTACGGAATTGTATACATGTAAACGAAAATGTGTACAAGTATACAAAAACGAATACAACTTAAGTATTATTGACGAATCTAGCTCTCTACTATACTCTTATATATGTTGGAAAAAGTTATAAAATCCTGAAACGAAAGGAAATGATTTGAATGAGTAAAACAAGAATTGCTGCAGTTGATGTAGGTAACGATTCCCTTAAAGCGTTATTTGGAAAAGCAGATTTTGAATTAAATGTCCCGAATGTCATCGCAAGAGATACAGAAGATAGACCAGTTATTGGAATAGAAGATTTAAATGAAAAGGATCCTCTAGATGGAATACATATTCGCGTTCACTCCCCTGCCCTTCTAGAGAACAATGCTATTTACCGTGTTGGTAACTTAGCGACAAAGAGCAACAATCCAAATGAGCTTGATCCTGGCAGCAGCAAGTCGGAAGAAGATCAAACGTTAGTTATGCTTTTGGCTTCATTAGCGTTAGATGCTGTAAGAGAAGAAAATTCTAACCTATTTAAAAAGACAAACAATGTCATAGATGCAAACTATACATTAGGAACAGGTTTGCCGCTACGTGAAGTAAAAGAAGGAAAAGATGTTGGTTATCGTTCGCAGCTATTAAGCTCGGTTCACCAAGTAGAATTCCTTGTTACACCAAAATATCAAGGAATCAAAGTGAATATTAAATTTGATGAAGTGAAAGTATATCCGGAAGGGTTTGCTGCATACATCAACTTAGTTATGGATAATAATTTAAACATTATTAATAGAGACTTAGTAGATAAGAGCATTCTCATTCAAGATATTGGTGGATTATCTACGGATATTGCGGTTATTAAAAATCGTAATGTTGATGATGATAAGGCGCAGGGCTTTAACCTTGGGGTAGCTGAATCACTCGAGCAAATTCGTGAAGAAATTCGCTCGAAGCATGGCGTAGAGCTAGATAGTCGTCGTGATGTTGTTGATATTATTACGAAGAAACACGATCGCAATCATATTATGGTGCGCGGAAGTCGGACAAGCGTTCACGATATTACAGATCGTATTTTAATGGAGCTTGCGAAGAAGCAATATCGTCACTTACGCAATGTATGGTCAAAGAACTCTCAAACAGAGATTTGCTACTTTGTCGGCGGCGGTGCGATGGTATTAAAAGACTACTTAAAAACATTAAATAACAGCTTAGATGGCTTTAATATCGGTTTCTTTGAAGATGAAAAAGAAAGCATCTGGATGATGGCAAATGCGTACTATAAGTTGATTTCAGCTTTTACAAAGGCAAACAACCCAGATCCAAAAGACAAAGAAAAAGATAAAAAAGCTGTGAAAAACTAATAAGGTGATTCTATGAGTACAAAGGGGACGACTGGAATCCAGAGGGGTCAGGCAATTACATTCCGTCTCCCCTCTGATACACCAGATCACTTACTTAAACAGCTACAAAGATTAAAAGAGACAGAGAGACGAAACTTCTCAAGTAAAATTGCCGAATTTGCCTTAGACGGTGTTAGCAACTCGATGGCAAAAGAACGCGAAACGGTCACGATTCCTCTACCAAAAGCATTAAGCAAAGAACAGCGAAACTGGCTGCGCCACTCGCATTCGGAAGCTCTTCTTGGAGCGATTGTGTTTCAGCTTTTAGCTGATCCAGTACGAGCGACTTCTGTTTTGGCTTCTCTTAATAGCAATGCTTTTGATATTGATGAGGCGCTTTATTTACAGGAGAGTGAAGCATTTGCCGAAGTAGATCAAAGAGAGCCTAGTATTCCGTCAGAAACGGTAGCGGAGCCAGAAGTAGACTCACTGCATGATGACGCAGGGTATGACCTTGAAGATGACTTAGGTGACTTTGATTGGAATAAGGCACTGCAAGAGCATGCAGCAGCCAAAGAGGCAGAGGAGCCTGAGAAAGAAGAAACGGTAGAGGATTTGCTAGGCGGGTTTCTTGCAAAGATGAATAAATAAAAGGATTCGGTTGAGAGGGAGAAAAGTTAAATTCACAACTCAATTAACAGTTAATTCGCGGCATAATATCAATTATATTGGTAAAGAAAAAGCAATGGGTTTTATTAAAAACCATTGCTTTTTTTTCTGGTTAAATCGTCTTCTTACGCTAAAAGCCTCGTTCGTTGATAAGCAGCTTCTCTTTTATTGATTACAGACTTCCGAGTTAACAGTAAATCCTTCTTGAAAATAAATTCACTGGATAAATTTTTTTACAAGTTAGATACTAACTCTAGTGTTATTATTTAACACTAAACTCAATGTGGAGGGATATACTTTGAATACTCTTTTTAGTTTATTCTCAGGCTTAATTACTGCGGGAGTTAGAGTAGCATTCTTCTTTAGCAATATCATATTCAGATTAAATACGATGTTAAGGATGCACCCTCTAAATTAAATTATTGGATATTCATCAAGTATTACCTGTTTACATTGTTTACGAAAGAGGTAAGCAAAATACTTTGCTTGCCTTTTTTAATTAATACACCATTCATAATAATTTTTGATTGCTCTAAAGAGATTCAAACTTGACGTTTTTAAAGAAATTTACATTTCTATTCACAATATATTTTATGAGGTGATTTTATGGAAAAAGAGGATTTAAAGCTCACATCTGCTGAGATAGGGACGTTGTGGGAGGAATATGTTAATGGTACAGCTGTTCATATGATAAACAAGTATATGTTATCCATTATTGAAGATGAAAAGATAAAAGCAATTTTTGAAGATGCAGTACATACATTTGAAAAACAAAAGAAACAGATAGCCATGTTTATTGAAAACGAAGGATTTCCTGTTCCTATTGGATTTACTGATTCAGATCTTACTAAAGGGACGAAGAGATTATTTTCCGATATATTCTGTCTGCACTATTTACATATTATGACGCTTCATGGATTACTTGGACACATGACATCACTGAGTTCCTCTGTCAGAAAGGATTTAAGGTATTTTTATGATTCTTGTGATAATGATGGAAAAAGAATGTACCATCAAACCATTGAATTACTACTTGAAAAAGGGCATTTTCAAAAAGACCCTTACTTCTATCCAGAAGCAACTCCTGAGTTTGTTTCAGGTCAACAATTTTTAGATGGTTTTTTTGGGGATAAACGACCTCTAGCCGCAACTGAAATTGTCAGTCTTTCATTTAATTTGAAAAAGAAAATACTGGAGAAAACTCTTTCAATTGCATTTAGCCAAGTTGCTCAATCAAAAGAAGTGAGAAAATTTCTAAAATCATTACAAAGTACTTCAAATAACCAAATTCAATCATTAAGTAATATATTAAAAAAAGATAATTTGCCTGTACCAATGTCTTGGGAATCAGAAGTCACAACATCAACGGATTCACCTTTTTCAGATAAGTTAATGTTGTATCATATTGGATTCCTAATACAAACCGCACAAGCCTATCATGGAACAGGGCTTGCTACTGCCATGCGAACAGACCTTGCAGTAACTTATGAAAAGATTATATTAAAAAACTTGATGGTGACAAAAGAATGGTTCAATATTATGACTAAATATAAATGGTTAGAGGAGCCCCCTCTTGCCCCGAATAGAAAACAACTTGCAAAAGATAAATAATTAACTATATGGCACCTCTCGTTACTAGGAGGTGTTTTATATTTGACGATAAGTTCTTACAAGAAAAATAAAGAGATGAAAATCAGTGTGATTTTCATCCCTATGCTCTGATACTTTTCATTTTCTCTCTGTTTCCGAACGAGTTATTTGAAGAGCTCGCTTTTTTATGTAAAAAACTTATTCAGCAAAAAGGTGTTTTCCAATCGTAAACTTTGGCGTCGTCCAGTTGAAAATCCACTCAGACGTTGCAATTGCAGGGTTGTAATAATAAGTAGCTCCTTCAGATGGATCCCAGCCACTCCAAGCATCTCTTACCGCTTTGTATGAGGCAGGTGTTGGTGTTAGGTTGTATTGACCATCCATAACGGCTGTAAATGCGTTCCTTTGGTAGATAACTCCTTCAACAGAAGATGGAAAGTCAGGGGATTTCAGACGATTTTTTACGACTGCTGCCACTGCGACTTGACCTTTATAAGGTTCCCCGCGAGCTTCCCCATGTACGATTCTAGCGATTTTTTCAACCTCTTTTAGTTGAGTGAGAGTTTGTGGTCCTGCAACGCCATCAGAAAGTAAGTTGAAATCATGTTGAAATTGACGGACGGCAGCTTCTGTTAACTCCCCGTAATACCCAGTTGCATTGCTATGTAAATATTCCAATGCAATTAATTTTTCTTGCAATTCGACGACAGCTTCTCCACGATCTTCTTTTTTCAAAAGGAGCTCATTTGCTTTTAATTCTTTAGGTATGAGAGCGATGAAAACGAAGAATAGTGGAAGAAGTAGCATGATTTTTTTGCTCATGTAAATCCCTCCCTACTTAACAATTTAAACAAAAGTTTAAATTTTTCCTCCCTTTTTTAAGATTTGAGAAAATAGTATGAGTTGAATGAGGTACAAAGGGTAGAGACTTTTTCTGATAGAATAAAAGAAAAAGATAGTAGGTGGAGTGAGTTGAGGCGAACAGCAATCATAACAGGCGCATCTAGCGGCTTTGGATTATTAACTACATTAGAGCTCGCTAAGCGTGGGTTTACCGTACTAGCGACGATGCGGAATGTAGAAAAAGCAGTCGCGTTTAACTCGTTAACAGATGATGGGGACATACTTGAGCGAATTGAGCCGTTTCCACTTGATGTGACAGAGGGAGATTCGGTTGCTCGTTTCTCAAAAAAAGTTCAGTCGATGGAGAAGGTAGATGTCCTGATTAACAATGCAGGATTTGCCATTGGTGGATTTGCTGAGGAGATCGAGATAGAAGATTATCGCAGACAGTTTGAAACGAACGTATTTGGAGTGATGGCGGTTAATCAGGCCGTTCTACCGGTCATGCGTGAGCAAAAATCTGGAACGATTATCAATGTGAGCAGTGTAAGTGGACGGATTGGCTTTCCAGGGCTCTCTCCTTATGTATCATCAAAGCACGCGTTAGAGGGTTACTCAGAAAGTCTTCGATTGGAAGTTGCCCCTTTTGGAATCCAAGTTGCATTAGTAGAGCCTGGGTCATATAGCACCAACATTTGGTCATCTGGGATGGAATTGTCGGAGCGGGCACTGGATAGTGGATCGCCATACTATGATTATATGAATGGTATTACTTGCAGATTGGAAGCTGGTAAGAGGAATCATGGTGATCCTGATGAGGTGGCTCATTTACTATGTGAGTTGGCAGTGGAAGAGAGATTAAAGAAGCTTAGGTATCCAATTGGCAAAGGGTTGAAGTGGACATTAGCGTTTAAGCAGTTGATGCCTTGGTCATGGTGGGAGAAGATTGTGTTGCGGCAGGTATTAAAGAAGAGGAAGTAAGGGAAATGTTGGTTGGATAGTAAAACAGCTTCTTTGGATAGTAAATTGGGCAGTTTGGAAAGTATCCGGACAAGTTTGGACAGTAAACGCGTCAAACCCGACAGAATCTTCACCTTCAATTGAAAAAACAAGCCGGTGCACAGCCAAAAGAGCATGTCACAGAAACGGAGACAAACCCAACAGTTCATCTCCGAAAAAAATCTCGATTTTTAATTTATTTCACTGCTAGTCTTTGATTCTCTGAATCAAAATCTCACTAGCTGAATCGAGATTTCGATCAACTGCATTTAAAACATTTTGTCTCATACGGTAGGCGCCTTCTTGTGTGCCATCCACAATGACACGATACATATCGCCATTGCCGTTGCCTCCGTTAGAGCCACCGCCTCCTGAATTTGACCTACGCTTAAGGTTGAAGGCGCGTGCCAATCCGTTGACATGACCACGAGCTACCGTTTCAAGCCAATCAGGATTCTTGAGCTTTGCAGCATCATCAGCGTTGTCGATAAAGCCATTTTCAGTAAGAACTGCCGACATCCTCGTTTCACGTAGGACGTGGAAGTTCGCTTTCTTTTTTCCGCGATTAACTAGATTATTTACCTTAGTGATTTCCTCGTGCATAATGTCACGGTACCTGGCAGTCTGTGAAGAGTCGGATAAGCTGTTATGAATATAGTCTTCATACCCCTTTGCCGTGCCATTATGAGCATTGACGTGGATCGAAACGAAATAGTCTGCCCCCCACGAGTTTGCATCTCTTGTACGCTCGGCTAACGTGACAGTTCGGTCGGTCGTTCGACTCATCCGGACATCTACACTTTCATACTCATTTCTAAGGATATCACGAATTCGCAAAGCGATATCTAAAACGATATCCTTTTCATGCATACCGTTTGCGCTAGCACCACTGTCAGATCCGCCATGGCCAGGATCTACATATAGTTTGAACATGAAATATCACCCCCTACTTTTGAATGATATTCAAAAGAACGAGGGCTTGTAACGGCTTGTCACACGATAAAAAGCTAGGCAACTTGATTATTTTTGCAATAAGGGGTCAGACCCCTCTGTACCTCTGTACCGCGTTAATGTTATGCCGAGGGGTCTGACCCCGGAAACGTGCGGAAACGCAAAAAAGTCCCTCGAGTAGAAGAGCCAGTAGAGGAACTTTGTGTTCTATTCAGGGTATTTGGTTGTTATTTACACTAAATAAATGGCTGCTGTTAAGCAGTGGCATGAGTTTGAAAAAGAAGAGTTACCCTGAAGGAAAGCGATCCATTTCAGACTTTTGTCGAAAAGATAGCCTTTTTTATCAATACAGCTGAGAAATACAAATGTCATATTGAACAAAATATCCATGGCTGTCACTCCCTTTTTTCGGTAGTATGCTACAGAAAATGGGAATTATGCATAAATAAACTAATTTATATTTTTCAGAAATAAGAACGCATGCAAATAACCTATAAAATAAAATACAGCGGAAAAACAGTAAAGGGTTCAAGCTGATGAAGGCCAAACCAGATCAGAAAAGCATGGGAAAAGGTCTTCATAAAGCGGCTGAAAACCCAAACAGGCAAAAAAGCATGGGAAAAAGTACTTCATACAAACCAATATGAATTATTCTTGTTGGAGATAACAGAATCTTCAAATAAACCGTTATATAGCTTGTGAATTAGCGTTTTCCCGCCCAAAACTGAACCCGTTAGAAAACAGGTAGGCACTAAAAAATGGCAACGGCTCCGCACAATACAAAGAGGGCACGAAAAAAGGTAAAATTAAAGGCCATTGAAAAAGGTCAAAACCGTCCCTTTTTCAATAGCCTCACAAATCAGCTGATTACATATCATTATTGTTTAACAAACGTATGGTTCAAATCAATAGCCATCCCACTCCAGTCCGTTGAAATTTCAGGTGTCTCTGTTTTGCTCACTAAAATCATTTCAATCTCATTTTGGCTTTTTTCGATATAGAGAATATGGGCACCGGTGTTATAAATCATCACCTCTGTATGACTCAACTGTTCACCGGCCACTTTCTCATCAGGTTCTCCGAGCTTATCGTAAATTTGCTCAATATCTCCATCTATCAAGGTCCCTGGAATAAGAAGGGTGTTAACAGTGTTATCACTAGTTGTGGTTACAGCATAGCCGATGTTATTAAACATAAATGTCTCTGCTCCACGTAACCAATCGGTAATTGCATCAGGCTCTCCTTTTTGTTCAAAGATTTCCTGCAAACTTGTGCCAACAGCAAATGAGACGGAAGGAAAACGTCCTTTCTCTACTTCGTCTAGCCAGTCGGAAGTAATCGGAATGTACGGATAAGCGAACGTGCTGGTCGGTTTATGTTTCCAATGTTCATACGTTTCTTGTCCATACGTATAACCATCAATAAACGACTCGTCATTGTAAACGGCCTGGCTCTTTAAGGAGAGAGTGAGTGTCTCTTCATTTAACTCCCATGTGGTAAAAAACCAACCGAACTCTTCTTCTGTATCATTATTTTTATACTCTACGCTTTGATAGTAGAGATCGCCGATGTTACGCAATTCCCCGTTAATTGACTTCAAAGATTGTCCATCAACTCTCACTTCTTGGAGCTCTCCATCATCTAGCGCAAAAACGTTCAAACTCTTTTGATTCAATGCTTCCTTTTGATAAATGACGAGGAGGTCTCGCCCTGTTTTATGAGAACTAATATAGGCCATCTTTTCTCCTTCAATAAAATGCTGCAGGGAACCACCTTCGCTCTCGAAAAGGTTCAGATGTTCTTGCTTGACGCCATAGTCTGCGTCATCTTCAGATAAATAAAGATGGTATTGGCCTGAATAAAATGGTTCTCCTTCAACTCCAAGAAAAGAAGGCGAATCGATCTCGCCTTTTTCCTCGTCCGAGCTATAAATATGTACGTGGTACGTTTGATTGTTGTCATCCGTCATTTGTAAGTGGAAACGACTATCAGCTTGTAAAACCGTTAAAGGGATGTCAGACATGCTATTTTCTGATGATGGTGTTTCCAGTACTTCATTAGTCTCTATCGAGTTTGTGGTATCCTCATGACTCGGTTCATTTGAAGCATTTGAAGGTTGCCCTTTCACACAACCTGCTATAAAGAATAAACAAATAATTAATAGTAATGAATAGAAGAATTGCTTCATTTTATCACCTTCGTGAGATCCTATTGTCAACTAACCTGCTATTTTTGTTCAGATCATACTATTTCGAGAATCATCAATGTATTCCTCTTTTTTTAGAAAATAAATGAATAAAGGGACTTTCGGAGGCCAGTAAAAAAGGTACCGTTTTGACCTTTTTAAATGGCCTATAAGCAATGAGCGGAACCGTTGCTTTGTTTTAAAGCCTGCTATGAGTGGTTTTCGTGGTGCAAACTTGCTTTGCACCGACAGCCGACTTTAGGAGGCTCATGTTTCTCATAGCAGGCGCGCAACGTGTGGAACCATTGCTGCTTCCTCGAATTTGCTATAAAGGACTTTTTCAGTAGCTACATATTTCGAATTTAGAACATAAATAAAAGCAAGTATCTTACTATTTTTAAAACGTTGTAATATAATAAAGTGAAAACGTTTTAATAATCCAAAAGGAATTGATTATTCATGGCAACGAGACAAGATGTAGCAAAATTAGCCGGGGTGTCACCGACAACTGTTTCCCGCGTATTAAACAATAATGGGTATGTATCACAAGACGTACGAAAAAGAGTGGAAGAAGCCATTCGTGAACTGCAGTTTGTCCCAAACCGCGTTGCCAGAAGTCTTCGCACACAAAAATGCGGACAGATTGCTTGTATTACACATGGATTGAAAAATACCTTTTATGCAGAAATCGTCCAAGGGATTGAAGAGGTGGCATTAGAAAATGGGTATACATATTCTATCTACAGCACGAGTGTGGAAAATGAGCAGTATATTAACTTAATTTTAGAAGGCTTTTATGATGGGCTCATTGTGTTAACTTCTTCTGAATTCAATAATTTAGTAGACGCTAAGAAAATTAGAGAAGTGATTCCTACCTGTTTTTATTGGGACCTTGGTTATGAAACATCACTACCAAATGTGGCAGTAAACTTAAAAAAGGCAATGGAAAATACGACAAATTATCTACTTGATTGCGGACATAAAGAAATTATTTATCTTGGTTATCCAAAAGAAGGAATTGAAGGGGTGAAAGAGAACCCGCGTTTCCTAGGATACGTTGATGCGTTAAAAGCAAAAGGAGTAGAAGTATCGTCTGATCATTTTCTATTTGTCTCTAATTGGAATGACACATTAACGGCTGGTTATGAAAAGGTAAAAGAACTTCTAGATAAAGGTGTTTCATTTACAGCTATTGCTGCGTGTAATGATTTAATGGCAATTGGGGCGATTCGTGCTCTATCAGAACGAGGAATACGTGTACCAGAAGATGTCTCGGTTACTGGTTTTGATGATTTAGAGATTGCGAGAATGATTACCCCTGCATTAACAACCGTTTCATTACCTAAAAAGGAAATCGGGCATACGCTTATGAAATCTTTACTTCGTCAAATGAATGGAGAGAAATTAGAGGGGATAATTAAAGAGTATGAATCGGAGCTGATGGAGCGAGAAACCGTACAAAAAATCTGACAATATAACAAAAGTGATTGACTTCCTTACATGAACGTACTAAACTTATTAAAGCGTTTACATATTTGTGAGCGATTTATTTTTTCGTAAAATGTGGTTTCGAGACCACAAAACCTAAAGGTTGGCACTAATCAAAGGTTTGACTCGAAACTAACAAAATGTAAGGGAGTTCAATAGTGAAACAATTAATAAGGAATATGGATTCGAAACCAAACAAAGAAGTACGTGCAAGGTCATTACTTAATTTTTGTGGACTCGAAACCACACTCCAATCAAAGATTATTAGGGTTTGATTCCATTTGTCTTTTGTGGTTTCGAGACCACATTATTATTCGGGTTGTTGGTACCGCTTTCTTTTGGAGAGGAAGAAGGTATTACAATATAAAAAAAACAAAAGCAGGGGGAAATAGTAATGCGAAAATTATTGTCTTTTCTTCTAGTATTATCGATTCTAGTATTTGCAGCAGCTTGTAGCGGTAATAACGAAACAAGCGGTGGCAGTGGTGCAGAGGGAGAAACGGTTAAATTAACAGCATGGGCATGGAATGTAAATGTAGGAGCGTTAGATGCTGCAGCTGAAAAATTTAAGGAAGAAAACCCGAATGTAGAATTGAAAGTAGAAGACATGGGGCGTTTAGACGTATATGATCGATTATCAACGGGTCTTGCTGCGGGTGGAGCTGGTCTTCCGGATATTGTTTTAGTAGAAGATGATCGGATTCAAGGCTATGTGGAAGCATTTCCTAATGGATTTTTAAATCTTTCAGAACAAGGCTTTGATAGCCATGCTGAATCATTTCCTCCTTTTAAAAACGAGTTAGCTAGTCTAAATGGTGACTTTTACGCAATGCCTTTTGATGCAGGTCCAGGCGGAATGTTCTATCGCCGTGATATTTTTGAAAAAGCCGGTGTAGATCCTGAAGAAATTGAAACTTGGGATCAATTTTTAGAGGCTGGTAAAACAATTAAAGAAGCAACAGGAGTAGCAGCAATGCCACTTGATATGTTTAGTGATGATCCAACATTCCGTATGATGTTAAACCAATTAGGTGTGTACTATTTTGATGAAGTAGGCAATATTGATCTGACAAATCCAAAAGCGGTTCAAGCGATGGAAACTTTGAAAGCGTTCGCAGATGCGGACCTTATCCGAAATGTAGATGGATGGAACGGAATTGTTTCTTCAACCATCGATGGATCTGTAGCTACGATTCCATTCGGTGCTTGGTACTTTGGAACAATTATTGATCAAGCGAGCGATTCTGCTGGCGATTGGGGTGTATTTGAGCTACCTGCATTTGAAGAGGGCGGCAACAGAGCATCTAACCTTGGTGGGAGCAGCTGGATGATTCCGCAAGCATCCGACCATGCAGAGGTGGCTTACGAGTTTATGGAATTCTTCTCAACAAGCGACGATGTTCAACTGATTGCGATGGAAGAGTACGGGTTATTCCCGTCATTATCAACCGTATATGACTCTGATGCATTTACAGCAGAAGTAGAGTTCTTTGGCGGACAACAAATTTGGCAAGTATTTGCAGACCAAATGAGTGATGTTCCAACAGCTTATTACACTAATGATTATTCTATTGGTTTAGATGAAGCCATTAAAGCACAAGCCGATGTATTTAACGGCAAAGACATCAAAGAAGCCCTAGAGGAATCTGCGAAACGTTTAAGTGACCGTACGGGCCGTGACGTGAACACATATTAAGAATATTTAAACTAGGAACAAAGGTATCCCAATAGGTTCAAAGCTTATGGGATACCTCCCTTACACTACCATTCCTATAAGGGAGAAGATTAACTATGAAATCAAATGCAGTGATTGGTCAGCAAGAAAAAGTGGTCGTTAACCGAAAAAAAATGAAGAAACAGGACATTGTCCCATATTTATTTATTGCTCCAGCAGTCATTTTGTTTGCGATCTTTATGGCCTACCCGATTATTGCTTCCTTCATTTTAAGCTTTCAAACGAGTCAAGGTGGGGAAATGGTCTTTAATGGCATTGCAAACTATCAAAGACTAATCTCAGATCAAATTTTCCTTAAAGCATTAGGCAATACGTTTTTGTTTCTCGCTATTCAAGTACCAATTATGTTGTCATTAGCAATTATTCTATCAACATGCTTAAACTCAGCGCTAGTTAAGTTAAAAGGGATTTTCCGAGTTTCCTTCTTCCTTCCAGCTGTTACGTCCTTAGTGGCATATTCGATCATTTTTTCCGTCATGTTAATGGAAGAAGGTGTTATCAACCAAGTGATCACGAGTTTAGGAGCTGATCGTATTCCTTGGTTGTCACATCCAACATGGGCAAAAGTTGCACTCATTACCGCGATTACATGGAGATGGGTTGGGTATAACATGGTCATTTATTTAGCGGCATTGCAAAACATACCTGAGGAATTATATGAAGCTGCAAGTATGGACGGAGCTTCAAAGATTCGTCAATTCTTCTCTATTACGGTTCCACAACTTAAGCCGGTTATTTTGTTCACTGCTGTTCTTTCAACAATTGGTACACTTCAGTTATTTGATGAGCCATTTACACTTACAGGCGGTGGGCCGAGTGATTCTACATTAACAATTGGCATGTATTTGTATCAAACAGGTTTCCGTTATTTTGACTTTGGTTATGCTTCAGCCGTTGCCTACGTCATTGTTGTTTTAATTGGGATTATGACATTTATACAATTTAAAGTAACAGGTGATAAATAATGAGGAAAAAACCATTACAAAAAGTCTTTTTATATATTGCATTAGTTATTGGGGCAATTATTTCTCTATTCCCATTCTACTGGGCACTGATGGGAGCGACGAATGAGAGTGGGAAAATGTTTTCATCGTCGCTCATCATGCTTCCAGGAAGCAAGTTAGTCGAAAATATTGTGAACTTAAACGAACAAATTGGCATCGGTCGAGTGATGTTTAATTCTTTATTTGTCTCGATTACGTATACGATTTTAGCCTTATTGATTTCAACTATGGCTGCTTATGCCTTTGCCAAGTTTCAGTTTAAAGGTCGAAACGTGATTTTTGCCATCTTCCTGCTATCGATGATGATCCCTTATCATGCAACGGTGATTCCGCTCTTTAAGATGATGGCTGCACTAGGATGGTTAAACACATACCAAGCATTGATATTACCGAACTTAGCTTATCCGTTTGCTATTTTCTTGATGAGACAAAACATGTTAGCCTTTCCTACAGCATTAATGGAAGCAGCACGAATTGATGGGGCAGGAGAATGGAAAATCTTCTGGAAAATCGTTCTTCCTTCCATGAAACCGGCCCTTGCTGCAACAGCAATTTTCTTATTTATGTTTCAATGGAACAATTTCTTATGGCCGTTAGTGGCTGTGAATACAACCGATATGTACACATTCCCAGTTGCGTTAAGTAGTTTATTTGGTCTATCAAGAATTGATTATGGTCAAGTGATGGCAGGTGTATCGCTTGCAACTGTACCGATTATTATTTTCTTCTTAATGTTGCAACGTCATTTCATCTCGGGAATGTTAGGAAGTGCCGTGAAGTAAACAAAAAATGGATTTTCAGATGAGGGGGAGAAAGGATGTATCTAGGTGTAGATTATTATCCGGAGCATTGGCCAAAAGAAATGATGGAACAAGACATACAAGGAATCAAAGGGCTTGGTGCCAATATTGTTCGAATTGGTGAGTTTGCGTGGCACTTAATGGAGAAGGAAGAAGAGAAGTTTGACTTCTCCTTCTTCGATGAAGTGATTGAAAAAGTGAAAAAACAAGGCTTTAAAGTAATGTTCGGGACACCAACAGCGACGTTCCCTGCGTGGTTAGCGAAGAAACATCCAACCATTTTATCCGAAGATGAGAACGGTCAAACACGAGTATTTGGTGGACGACGTCAATATTGCTTTAACTCAAGCGTCTACCGTGAGTATAGTGCACGAATTACTCGTAAGCTCATCGAACATTACAAAAGCGAAGAAGCGATTATCGCATGGCAAATTGACAATGAGTTTGGTCATGAAGGCAGTGATATGTGTTATTGCGAGCAATGTCATAGCGAGTTTCAAGTTTTCTTAAAGAACAAATACGACACTATTGATCAATTAAATGAGACGTACGGGACGATTTTCTGGGGGCAAACGTACAACGATTTCTCAGAGATTCCGATTCCAAAAAAGACGATCACAACACACAATCCGTCGTTTCAGTTAGATTGGGCGAGATTCCGCTCCTTTTCTGTAAACCGCTATGCACATGAGCAGACAATGATTGTCAAAGAATTGAAAGGGAGTCACCAATTAGTGACAACAAATGTATCAGGTGGATTTTTTGGGAAGTGGTTTGACCACGCGGAAAATGTAAAACTAATGGACTTTGTTTCTTATGATAATTACCCAGTTTGGGGCGGATTGACGGAGCCGATAACGCCTGCAGCGATTGCGATGAGTCATGATTTTAACCGCGGGTTGCTTGGTAAAAATTACTGGATAGTTGAAGAGTTAATGGGAGCTCAAGGCCATGATGTAATAGGATACTTGCCTCGGCCAAACCAAGCAAAAATGTGGTCCTATCAAGCATTTGCACACGGCTGTACAGATCTATTATATTTCCGCTGGAGAGGGATGACCAAAGGGACAGAGCAATTTTGCTACGGAGTTGTCGACCACGATAATAACTACGGTCGGAAGTATAAAGAGGTTCAATCGGTATTTTCTGATATTCCTCAATATGACGAGATACTGCAATCGGACATCCAATCAGAAGTGGCAGTGTTATATGATTACGACAATATTTGGTCATGGCGTTTTCAAACACAAAGTTCAGGCTTTGATTTTTCCGATGAACTGCTAAGACTTTATACACCTTTTTATAAGAAGAATACGAATATTGATGTCATCCCGGTGGATCGAGACTTCTCGCAATACAAAGTGTTACTTGTTCCGGCCCTGCAACTCATTGATGAAGAATTAGCAGAGCGCTTTAAAACGTTTGCTGAAAATGGCGGAACCGTTGTATTCACATTTAGAACAGGTATAAAAGACAAAAACAACAACATCCATTTTAAAGAAACGTTACCTGGTCATGTACGTGAAATGGCAGGGATTACGATCCATGAAATTGAGTCGCTTTCCTCAACAGAGGGAGCTTCGATTGTCGGTGTAGGAGAGAATGAAGAGAAACGTTCTAGCTGCTCAGTATGGCGTGATATCATCACACCAGTAACAGCAGAGGTCCTTTATCGCTATGATGACCCATTTTACCCAGAGGCTGCTATTACCTGCAACCGCTATGGAAAAGGAATTGTCTATTATATCGGTTGTGGAGCAGAGGAGCATATTATCACAGACATTGCTAGTGAGATTATTGAGAATCAAGGGATTTGGCATATCGATAGTGAAGAAGGAGTAGAAGTGTATAAACGTCAAATGAGAGATAAACGATTCTACTTTGTTATGAATCATACGGCGGAAGAGAAGACGTTTCGTAATGTGAAGCTACAACCTTATGAAAGTAAAGTGATTGAAGCTGGAGAAGAATTGAAAGAAGACCAAAGTCAAGAAACGACATCTCTAGTTTAAAGGTAGAAGGCTTGAGGAACGATCTATCCTCAAGCCTTCATTTTACATTAAAAAAAAACAAACATAATGTAATGTGTTACCGTCGAAAAAAGCTCTATAATGAGAAGTTTTGTCGAATGGCTCTTTTTTCGATAGATAATCTAACAAACCCCTTCCATTCTATACTTTTTCAGACTATTATAATAAATGAGAAAACAACTTAAAGGAGCGAATGACTTATGATGAAAAATTTTAAAGTAAAAAACCATTACTTAGCAGAAATCGAGCATACTGGTGAAAAAAGCTATAAAAATCGTTGGAGCTGGGATATTTACATTGCTGCTGATGAAAATGATGAATATAGAGGAAAAGCACTAGCACCAGGCAAAGGAATTGAGATCCCATGGACGAAGCTAACAGGACAAGACTTACTAGCTGAAATGATGGGGCTTTGTGAATCACAAATGCCAAAGTGTTCATAATGGATATAAGTGATAAACCAGGACAAGCCTATAAGGAAAAATATGAGAACCCCTAATGCTCTCCGTCAGTTGGAGGAGTGATAGGGGTTTTTTTGTGTTTTCTTTTCAGGCTAGGGGTGTAATAGCAAAATTTAGTGACAATAGCTGAAAAAAATTATAAAAATAATTTTTTTTCGGCACTCTGAATGTTTCAAAGATGTTGTTAAATCTAGATTTAGTAAAACTCTTAAAAAATGTCACATTTACTTGTGACAAAGTTGTGACATCTTCAACTATAACAAAAACAAACTGCTTGCTATACTTCAAGTGTAAGAAAAATTAATTTTCAGAAACTTAACAAGGGGGATGAACGATGGGGAAAATGTTTAGCGTGTTAGTTGTACTTCTATTATCAGCACTTTTGCTAGTAGGATGTGGTGGCTCACAATCAACAAGTGAAGAAATACTAAATGAAGATGCAACTAGTATGGATTTAACTGAAAGCGCTTCACCGGAAGCTGTTGCAGGTGGAAGTGGGGATGGTTTAACAATTGCAACAGTGAACAATCCTGATATGCAAATCATGCAAAAAATGGCTAAAGATTATGAGGCTGAAACTGGGACTTCCGTAAACTTTGTTGTTTTACCAGAAAATGAGCTACGTAAGAAGGTAACGGAAGATGTTGCACTTGGCGCAGGTCAATTTGATATTGTCACAATTGGTACATATGACACTCCGATTTGGGCTCAAAACGGTTGGATTGAACCATTGAATCCCTTCTTTGATCAATTAAGTGAAGAAGAAAGAAATGAATATGATGTGGAAGATATTTTTGAAGCTTTAAGAAATGCACTTTCTTATGAGGAAGAATTGTATGCGTTACCATTCTACGGTGAGAGCAGCATGTTGTATTACAACATTGAAATGTTTGAGAATGCAGGATTAGAAATGCCGGAAAACCCGACTTGGGATGAAGTGGCTGAACTGGCTGTGAAAGTGCAAGAAGCAAACAATGTACCAGGAATTATTATTCGATCATTACCCCTGGTGTTGTGATTGCTCAGTTCAAAGATGGCATTAAATTCGATAATGAAACAGCCTATATATTAATTGGTATTGCTGGAGCAGGAGATCAGCAAGTAAGAATTCTTTCGACCATTGCTTATTTAGTTGATAATGAAGAGGAAATACAATTATTAATAAGATCAACTGAAAAAAGTAGATTTCTTTCGTTTCTTAGTAAAGTGGATGTTTCTTTAAAAGGTGATAAAGGTGATTAAAGAAGAAGTAGTAATAAATAATAACTTAGGAATTCATTTGCGCCCAGCTTCTGAATTGATAAATAGCGTAAAACAAGGCAACTCTACTGTTAGCTTTATTCATAATGGTCAAACTTCCCAAGTAGTAAGCCTATTGAGCATTTTAAAACTTGGAATAGAAAAGGGGAGTCCTATTACATTAATCGTAGATGGGCCTGATGAGGAAATGGTGTTTGCGAAGATAAAAACGTGTATCGGTGCCTGTTCCCACTTGAAATAATATGAAATTTGTCAAAAAGCTATCAAAGGTTCATAAAAAAGAGTAACCTCCATTATAAAAGTTAATGGTTTGGTTACTCTTTTTTCATGACAGCAGCGATTATTTCTCTGATATAAGTAAGAAAAAAGTGTTCACTGAGTCAAAATTCCCTGTTTTAATAGTTGTTATAAGCATTATTTTACAATATGCGATATGGCAACAAAGCGTTTATAAAATTAAACCATCTCAATTTGCATCAGTTCTTTTAATAATATCCAAAATACTGGTAGAATTAATTAAGTAATATGAAACCATTGTAATTTGGATTCGTAGAGATACAGGGGGTGTTAACATGAACAAACCAAAAACGGATAAATTGCTTAAAGGACTTGTTGGCTCGAGTGTGGCTCTCTTCGGATTAACAGGATGTGCGCCGGGCCTTCAAGATGAACTCATGTCCGTGCCTGCTGAACCAGAAGCCAATGTTCAACCAGATACTGGTCCGCCATCTCCAGAGGAAGCGGATTGTGATATGTGGCAGTGGGACGAGGAAGCAGAGGGCTACCAATGCGTGGAGCCAGGAAACGAGAATCACGGACACTATTATTATGGCGGAATGTGGTTCCCAACAATTGCCGCATTCATGGCAGGTAGAGCAACAGCTGGAGGCGCTCGTGGCGGTGGTGGTGGTCAGGTGAGACAACCTGCTACAGGAACTCAGCCAGATCAAAATGTAAGCCAGCCGCGGCAGGACCAAAATCAAACAAGAACACCAGACCGAGCAACAAATCCACGCTCTGGCATGGGTGGCGGGGGTTCTTTTGGTGGATAAGCACAAGGAGAAGCGAGACCAATTTTACGCTGGTCTACCATCGTTTTGGGATCGATTGTATGGGATGGAGTACGCTCTTTATGATTGCCTCGAAATAACGTCTGAGGAAAGAGATGAAATTCGGACTGCAACAGAAGAGTCATACGCCATTTATAAAAAAATGAATCAGATGGTTCGGCAAGCTCCTGATGAGACGCTACTTGATCTTGGGTTTCCTCAAAAAGCACTGCCATTCTTGAGGATGATGATAATTCCATATGAAACTGTAATTGGTCGCTTTGATTTTGTTCAGACCGAGAGTGGGCTGAAGTTACTTGAGTTTAACTCAGATACGCCAACTTTTATTAGAGAACTCTTTGATGTTAATGACCTTGTCTGCAGGGAGTTTGGATTGATGGACCCAAACGTTGAAGAAGCAGAGCATTTAGGGAAATCGATTCGAAATAGTATTTTTCATTGTGCGAGGCAAATCGGTGTGATGGAGCACCCATATGTCGTTTTTACGGCGCATGCCGACGACATCGAAGACAGTGAAACAATGAAATACTTGATGAAGGTCGCCCAAATTAAAGGGGTCAAGTTTGTACCGCTTAATCAGCTGCAAGTTGTTGATGGAAGCGGAGTGTACGATGTTGATGGGAAGAAAATTGATGTCGTTTACCGGCATACATATCCATTAGAAGCATTGCTTGAGGATGTAACAGATGACCAGTTTCCTATTGGGATGGAATTTATGAAGCTAGTTGGCGAGCGAAAAGTTGGGATGTTAAACCCTGCCTCAGCCTTTTTAATGCAGAGCAAGGCAGTGATGGCAGCCATTTGGGGGATGCATGAACAGCGTCATCCATTGTTTTCAGAGCATGAGCATGAAATGATTAGTCGTTATTTCTTACCGACGTATCTAGACGAAGAGCCGTTTCTTGAAACGGGCGATACATATGTGTCTAAGCCGGCTTTTGGTCGGGAGGGAGATACGGTTGAAGTGCGAAAGAATGGGGCAACCCTCTTTGAACAAAAAGCAAAATCGTACGATCAGTATGTGAAAGTGTTTCAAAAGTATGTGGACCTGCCAACAGCGTCGATCAAAACGGAGCTAGGGGTAGTGGAGGCTCACTTGCTAATCGGAAGTTTTGTTGTAAATGAGAAATCAAGTGCCTTTGGCGTACGCGCCGGAGCGCAGATAACCGATAATTTATCGTACTTTTTACCTTGTGGAATGAAAGGAGCAAATGAATGGACTTAACGTTTTATTTACAAACCTTTGATCATTTTATTATTTATTTAGCTGTCTCTTTAGTGTTGTTTTTAATTGGGACCTATATTTTCAAACTGGTTACACCATATTCTGAGCGTGAGCAAATTAAAAACGGAAACACAGCTGTATCCTTGAAGTTACTAGGAAAAATGGCAGGTCTAGTTGTAGTATTGCAATCAGCCATCCGCCACTCAATCAACCTAGTTGACCTAGCGATTTGGGCATTTATCGCTATTATCATACAAATCGTCCTACACCTAGTCATTGAATATGTCCTCACACGCAATACAAATTTAGCAAAAGAAGTAGAAAAAGGAAATATAGCTGTTGGATTACTTCTTGGTGGGGTATCAGTTTTAGTTGGGATGATTGTAGCGGCGACGATTAGCTATTAAGCTAAAACAAAAAGACGGTTTTCCTTTTTGATTTAGCTTAATGCATTGAGCGTAGCCGCCGTTATGTCTTAAGCCTAAAGGAGTGGGTTTCTCCTTTAGGCGCACGGCGAGTGAAGCCAATGCCGTCTATGAGAAGCTTTCAAGGTTTTTTACACTTTGATCTGACGCACGGCGAGCGCAGCCAATGCCGTCTTGAGAAGCCTTCAAGGTTTTTTTTCTTGAGCGCAGCCAATGCCGTCATTGAGAAGCTTTCAAGATGTTTTCCTGTCTGAAACCTTTTTAAGCAAAGCGATCTTCTCAAAAAAACTCACGCCAATTACAACCAACACCAACAAAAACAAAATCACGACCCAAGAAAGGAGACTCCTACCATGCTTCCATACTACTCACTAACCGACCCATTCGAACCAAATCAATATGTAAAGCGCTGGCAAGAGGTCGAACGAAAGGCCTCAGCAAAAGGCTTCACATGGGCCACCTTGTACGAAAACTACGAAGACAATCAATATATGAGTGATTCTCTTCTTGTCGTTCCATCGTCTCTTGCTCGTGAAGTGGAGAATGCATCCCGTGCGGCGAACGATGTATTCAAAAAAACGTATGAGCAGATTATGAAGGACCGTTCGATTATACATAGACTTGGAATTTCTGTGTTCATGTGGGATTTGCTTCTAGCAGAAGGGAAGGGTGCTTTTTCTTATTTTACTAGATATGATTTTATTGCTTCAGCCAATGGCTTAAAGGTGATTGAAGCCAACACTGATACACCAGTAGGTATAGTGGAGTCGGCTGTTGCCCAGGAAATTCTTTGTCAGGAACACGGACAGCTTAACCCGAATGCACAGTTGGCTGCAAACGTTCGAAATGCGTGGAATCAGATCATAAGAGATTATCGAATTGGCAGCGCAGATACGCTGTACTTTACGTGCGCAGACTGGCATGACGAAGACAAACAGACAGTAAAATATTTAATGGATTTGTATCCACAGCAGGCAAAGTATGTTCCGCTTGAAGAGATCGTCGTTGGAAAAGAGGATGTCCAAACACCTGAAGGAGAAAAGATTGAGTTTTTGTATCGGCTGTACCCACTTGAGTACTTTTTGGAGGAGAAGAGTGGAACGGGCGAACGGATTGGTGAACAGTTTCTTGTTCATTTAATGAATGATAAATTGAAGATCATCAACCCTCCATCAGCACTTCTGATGCAGTCAAAAGCCATTCTTACGCTGATTTGGGAGAAAAAAGATGAATGGTATACGCGGATGGAGCGAGATGCCATTGAGAAGTACTTCTTGCCGACCTACGATTCGCTTGGTGATATGAATTCCTATGTAAAGAAACCTGTGCTAGGGCGTGAAGGTGGCGGAGTTCAGGTCGTATCAGGTGGTGCGGTGATCGATGAGGATGTTGATTACTATCAGGAGCAAGCAACTATTTATCAAGAGTACTTTCCGATGCCGGATCAGACAATTGATACATGGGACGGTCCGTATACAGGGAAGTTGTTGATCGGTTCGCATGTGATTAATGGCGAGCCGAGTGGACTGTTCTTTCGTGTAGGCGGACCGATTACAGGGAATTTATCGATGTTTGTAGCGTATACGACACGATAGTGCAAATAGGGGTCAGACCCCTCTGCACTTCTGCACGAAGCCACTGAAAAAGTCCTTTTTAGCGGATTCGGGGAAGTAGCAATGGCTCCACACGTTGCGCGCCTGCTATGAGAAAACCACTCATAGCAGGCTTTAAGACAAAGCAACGGTTCCGCTCATTGCTTAAAGGCCACTGAAAAAGGTCAAAACCGTACCTTTTTCAGTGGCCTGCTTCTGCACAGTACTAAAGAGGGGTCTGACCCCTAGAAAGGAGGTTCCGATGCATTTTTTTCTGAAGCTTAGCCTAGGCCTTATTCGAATGAAAAACGTCACATTATTTATTACTACAGCGGTCTTTATTTTACTTAGTACGGTCATCATGTATGCTCTTGAACCTGACAATTTCGAGAGTCTGTTAAACACGTTTTATTTCGTTATGACGACGTTCACAACAGTTGGCTACGGCGATTATTCACCGATAACGATACCAGCCAAGATCTATTCTGTGTTCATGTTCCTTATTGGAATTGGGTTGCTTGGGGTTGTCATTGGTAAGATTGTTGATGCATTTACGATATTTAGAAGGATGAGAGAGGAAGGGAGGCTGACGTATATGAACGAGAACCATGTTGTGATCATCGGATGGGGGAAAAAGTCTGAGTCGGCGGTGAAAGAAATACTCGATTCTGATGCAGAAGTAGAGGTGATCGTCATTGATGCCCTGCCAAAGGCACCGGAACTATTAATGAGTGACAATCGCCTTCATTACATACAAGGAGATCCAGCGTTAGAAGAGCCTTACGCAAAAGCAAACCTAACAAGTGCGAGTGCTGTGATCATTTTTGCCGATGATAACATACAAGAGCCTTCGCTCAAAGATGCGAAGTCACTGCTCGTTTCTATTACAGTGAGCCGTTTGGCACCAGATGTCCATACAACCGTCGAAGTCATGACAGAAAAAAACATTTCAAATTTCTCTCATGTTCAAGTCGATGAATTCATCCTCTCACAAGAGACGATTTCCCGATTAGCTGTCCGCTCAGCCCTTTACAAAGGCGTCAGCCAAGTGTACTCTCAGCTCATTAGTAGAGCACACGGGGAAGATCTTTATCAGATTCCTAAAAGGAAAGAGTGGGAGACGTATAACGATGCTTTTCAGGATCTACTAGCACAAGGAGCGACGTTGATTGCAGACCGGAACCACTTAGATATTAATCGACGGTTGGATGAACAGATCCCTGATGAGGCCGTGCTTTATATCATTTGTAATCGTGAGACGTATGAGAAGGTGAATGCCTCTGCGTTATAACACTAAAAAGGTATCGCCAATCCAAAAGAGCAGCGATACCTTTTCTATGTAAAAATCAATGCTTTATATGCGGAACAACTACACCGCGTTCATCCTTTAAAGAAACATGTAAATCTAGATCACCGTTGATGGAGGCAAAAAAGACATCCTTTCTATCTTTGACTCCTTGTTTCAATAATTGCTCTTGTAACCAGGTTTGATTTAACTTGAAATCCCTTAAGATATCAGAGTATATCGTTCCTTCAACGATGACCGGAAAAGCAATTGCAGAAGTCGGCGTTACAATTTTCATGTCTTCTATTGTAACGGGATATTTTTCAGGTCTTTTTAATACGCTCAACGCACCGTTTGGTTCAATCACTGCCGTTTCCACTTCACTGATGTCAAAGACGTCTTTTTCTCTCAGCATCTGAAGGATATTATCAATCGAATAACGTATGTTTTTGAGATTTTGATCGAGGAATTTTCCATGTTGAATGACAACCGTTGGCTCAAACGTAAGCAACCTCCCAACTTTACGATTGGTAACTTTCCAGTTGGTAATCACCCTTTGAAACAGAGCAATCGCAATGATTGCAATAGCCGTGGGGAGGTGTTTAATGCTAGGGTCAGCAATATCAGCACCAACGACAGCCCCTAACGTAATAATAATCAAATAATCAAATATAGGTAGCTCCCCGATGGCGCGTTTTCCCATATAAAGAGTAAGAAACAACAAAAGCGGTAAAATCGTAACGATTCTCCCTACCACCAAAAGGGAGTCTGACAGAAATTCAAACATTGCTTGCACCACTTTTCTTTATAAACGAGTCTGGTTTTTGAAAGTCTTCTCAAATTACTTTTTATGAACTAGTATTTTCATCAATGGAAATAATTATTTATTGCTTGGTTTGCAAATCAACGAACAAAACCCTCTCAAAAAACATATGGTAAACAAACGCCTAGATAGAGAGGAGAGCCATAAGTGCAACAACAATATGTAACGAGAACAGAACGGATCCCTGTTCAATTTCCCGCTCAGCATCAACCGTTTCACCCCGGATTTGAATGGATGATGGTGCCAAGGCCCATTGCAGAAGATCCGACCTACCGACCAACTGGCAAGTTACAAGGAAAAGTCGCAATCATTTCTGGAGGAGACAGTGGCATTGGAAGAGCGGTTGCGTACGCCTTTGCAAAAGAAGGCGCCAATATCGTGATCGTCTATTTAAACGAGCATGCTGACGCACTTGAAACAAAATCTCGAATCGAGCAAATAGGGAGAAGATGTCTCGCCATTGCTAGCGACCTTGGAGAGGAACAGACAAGTCAAGATGTTGTCGAGCAAACAATACGTCAGTTCGGCCGGATCGATATCGTCGTAAACAACTGTGCAGAGTCATATCCGCAAGAGCGAATCACAGACATTACATCGGAACAGCTTCTTAGAGTGTTTCAATCCAACATCTTTTCTTATTTTTATTTAACGAAAGCAGCTCTGCCTTACTTAACAAAAGGGAGTACGATTATTAATACGGCATCAGGTGTGGCCTATAACGGGCAGCAAGGCAATCTTGACTACTCAACAACAAAAGGGGCGGTTGTCACATTGACGAGATCTCTTGCTCTTGATTTAGTTAGAGAAGGCATTCGTGTAAACGGCGTTTCACCAGGACCTGTTTGGACACCGATTATCCCATCAAGCTTTCCAGCTGAACAAATGCTGAGCTTTGGATACGGGACACCGATGAAAAGAGCGGGCCAGCCTTTCGAATTAGCACCAGCTTATGTGTACTTAGCAAGTGATGAGTCTAGTTATGTCACAGGACAGATGATTCATGTCAATGGCGGGATGATGACGGGGAGTTGAAGAGCTTAATAAGTGCTTCGGACAGTAAATGGGGGAGTTCGGCCAGAATAGCGCCCCCTTCCGACAGAAAGCAGAAATCTCACACGTATTCAGCGCGTCATGTACCATGAAATCCACTCCAAAACGACAAGAAAGAGAGAATGATTTCATTAACGAGGTCCGTTTTGTCTATAAGCAGGTAAACTTCATTAATAATATAGATAAAGAATTATGTTATTCAATGGAGTGCTGCCGTACCTTCAATAAGCAATGATTGGTGTTATTACATCTTTTCTCTATCATGATACAATATAAGTAAATATTCTGGAGGTGACTAAAATGAAGTGGGAAGATGTGTGCCAAGCGTTTCCAGAACAGTGGGTTTTGATAGAAGCTATTCAAGCACATACAAATGAGAAAAGTGTGCGTATTTTGGATGAGATTGCCCCTTTGAAAAAGTTTTCTAATTCACCAGAGGCGATGAAAGCATATCAAGAACTTCATCGTAAAAATCCTAATCGAGAATTATATGTCCTTCATACTAGCCGTAAGGAGCCTAATATTATTGAGAAAAAATGGGTAGGTGTTAGGCGATAGTGAAAAAATTAGTTATTGAAGATGGTTTATTACTAACGAATATGGAACTAACATTTAAAGGACAATCACTTAATTTACAACGTGTATTGGTTGATACTGGGTCAGGAAGTACAGTTGTATCAACCGATTTGGCTGAGTCAATTGGTATTGTAGCTGAAGAAAATGATATGATATATCGCATAAGTGGTGTGGGAGGCTCAGAGTTTGTGTATTCTAAGATTGTTGATTCTGTCAAAATTGGAGATATGAAAACAGAAGATTTTGCATTAGAAATTGGTGCAATGAATTATGGGTTTGACTTAGATGGAATAATTGGACTGGATTTATTACAGAAAATGAAAGCAGTTATAAATATAGACAAGTTAACATTAGAAACTGATTTTTAAATGGGCAAGTGTAAAATACAATCTATACTTGCCTATTTTTTAAATACTGGCTATTACACCCCCTTCCGACAGAAAGCAAAAGTCACACACGCATTCAGCGCATCATGTACCATGAAATCCACTCCAAAACGACAAAAAAGAGAGTATGAGACACTCCTCACGCTCTCTTTTAACCGAAACACTTGCATTTTCCTAATCAATTACGGTCTCCCTGCATTTTCGGGCTTATTCCCGTTCCCGTTCCCGTTTCCTTTGCCTTGCTCCGCCCGCTCTTGTCCCTTCTGTTTCGCCTGCTCAGCTTTGCCTTGAGCATTTCCATTTCCTTTTGCACCATTACTGTTGTCTCTACCAGCACTCGCTCGGTTCCTAGCTTCCTCAGCGCGTTGCTTCGCTTTTTCCTTATTGTCTAACGCCTTTGTAATACCAGCTTTCGCTTGCTCTGGAAGGTCATCTCTATCAAGTAACGCGAGTAAATTTTCGCTGCGTTTCTCCATATTTTCATAAACGATTGATTCTACTTCAGAAACATCCTTACCGTTACCCTTCGCTACGGCTATGTTTTTTTCAATTTTCTCGATATGTTCGCTATAATCTTCTAATGACTTTTCGCCGGCATCTTCATTTCCAACTGCAAACATTTCTTCCGCTTCAAGCAATCGTTGCTCGGCATATTGATCTTCAAGAAGAGTTTTTTCACTAGTATCCTTGGTAAGTTCTATCGCTGTTTCTTCAATAATGCGAACCGTCTCATAAAGCTCAGATTCTGGACTAACGATTTCCCTTTCTTCATTTGCGTAAACAACTCCTGCTACCAATATGAAACTAACAGTTATTGCAATGACTATTTTTTTCATCCCGGATTCTCCTTTATTTTAATAGAACTCAATATGTCGCTTGAACTCTTTGATGTATTCTATATTTTCTTCATAGTCATCTACTGGTGTCATGAAGGTAAGAATGTTTACCCTTTGACCTTGCTGATCGATGTAAACATCGGTGCGTATGCTTTCCTTTCGTTCAGACTGAAAAGTAAAATAATTGTCTGTTTCTTCAATAATGTTTGATTTACCAACGCCAATCATAAGTTCTTGTTTAATTTCATCTAAGTCCTTATTTGACGTTAATACAGTGATAATGGCTTTTCCTTTCTCACTATGAAAAGTAACATTAATTTGCTCACCTTCTGATTGTTCCCCAAACTCCCAATTTGGCGTCTCGTAAACTCTTATGCCTCTATCCGTATGTTCATACATGATTACTTGTTCTTTTTCTATTTCTTCTATGTCTCCCTCAGGACCTGCAACTTCCTGATTATCTGAGCTGTTAGGAGTACTGCAGCCAGCTATCAGGAAAAGAGAACAGATCAAATATGAGAGGAGCGCTGTTAATTTAATTCTTTCTTTCATACAAAACTCCTTAATGGGCAGTAATTTCTATACATAGATTCTCGCCCTTGTATATGCAGTCCTGCCAGTTTATCTAAATCATAACTTTTTACATAATAGGGTCTATTAAAACTTTAAATCAAACATGGACATGTTGCACCTGCTTTTTGTTGGAAAGGAAAAATCTCTTCCTTACGATAGTCTATCATATTGTTCTTCTTGCTACATAAGCAACTATCGGACATTTTGACCAATTTATGATTTTTTAGCTTAAAGACCTATACTACTTAATATTAGATTCATAGGATACGAGTGAAAAGGAGGGATGCTTTTTGAATATGAAACGTATTCCAGATGAAGGGAAAGTACCATCATTAAAAGCCTCAAGTAAGATGAAAGAAGAAAAGAACACAGTAGCGCCCGAACAAACACAAAACACACGTAAACAAAATCCTAGTAAAATTCAAAACCAACTAGGAGAAAAGTGTGAAAAAATGGACGAGTCTGAGAGCTTTGAGGTCATTATTCACTTAAACTGTGATGCCAACAAGAATATGAAAAAATTAAGCAAAACTCTCGGAAAATCATTTCAACCGAACAAAGTGTTCAAGTATATTCATGCATTCTCTGCCAACTTAACAGCTAAACAAATCAAACAATTAGAACAGTATCAAGAAGTAGAGTTTATCGAAGAAAACACCAATCTTCATATAAACCTTGATACGGCTAACCAATGGTTTAGCACACAAAAGGCAAGAGAGGACTTTGACTTAACGGGTTCAGGAGTCACGATTGCCATTGTTGATACGGGAGTCGACAATGAACATGTAGACCTAAGTGGGAATAAGGTGACCGGTTGGCGAGATTTCGTCAACGGGAACGAGGATCCTTATGATGATCAAGGACACGGAACACATGTCGCAAGTATTGCTGCTGGAACAGGGGAGGCTAACAACCGCTATACCGGCGTAGCTCCAGAGGCATCCATTGTTGGGGTTAAGGTACTAGATCGAAACGGATCAGGCTCGATGACACAGATTATGGAAGGAATAGAATGGCTGATCGATCAAAGAGATAATCTGAACATACAAGTTGCCAACCTTAGCTTGGGCTCAACAGGAAGCTCAGATGGAAGAGATGCTTTATCACAAGTGGTCAATGCAGCTGTCGAACATGGAATTACAGTCGTCGTTGCATCTGGAAACTCTGGACCGAATCGATATACGATTGGAACGCCGGCCGCAGCGGCAAGAGCAATCACAGTCGGTTCGATGGCTGATGTTGGAGAAAGAGGGTTTTTTCTAAATGACTATTCTTCTAGAGGTCCAACAGCCGATGGGCGAACGAAACCAGATATCGTTGCACCAGGATACGAAATGACGGCTGCGAGAGCTAATTCAAGAACAGGCTATGCTACGTTCAGTGGTACAAGTATGGCTGCACCATATGTAGCAGGAACAGTGGCTCTCATGCTAGAAGCGCAGGGGGACTTAACGCCAGAACAAATCAAAAGCACGTTAGAAGAAACCTCGGAGGATTGGGGACAAGAAGGCAAAAACATTGATTATGGTTCTGGACGTTTACAAGGCTACCAAGCAGTCATGACGGCAGCGAATGAAAGAGGCGATCTGCCGGAAACCCCTAATCATGTTTCGGTCAGTGGCTCATTACAAAACCGTTCGCGAGACGTGTGGCAAAACGAAGTAAATGACCTGTCTTATCCTGTTTCGATTACAATGATCCAAGAAACAGAAAGAACGGACTTTGATCTATATGTCTATGATCAAAATGGATCATTGCTTGATTACTCGAATTCAACCACTAGGCAGGAACTTGTTTCATTTGTCCCGAGAAGGACAGGAACGTATTATATCGAAGTCTACAGTTATCGAGGCAGAGGCAATTACCATTTAGACGTTAGCGGCGGATAAAAAAGAAGCGATTGTAGTTATAACGGGTTCGGAACAGAAGGGGGAAACTTTAAATACCATGGCAATTGGAGACGGAAATCGCCCAGATTTCCGTCTGTTTTACTTTTCTTGATGTATCAGATGTTTTGATGGTTTTAACATGTAAAATAGCATGTAAGAGGTTTTCACAGCTTTATTCTTAGTGTTTAAAGAAATTACAGTGTGAAAAATAGTAAATGACGAGTAATTACGGTTTTGGTAATACTAAAAGTTGCGTTTGCATAGATGGAAGGTGGTCATGACAAACAATTTCAAAAATACCTGGTTTGTCGGCTGTGAAATCAACTACTGTAACCTCACCACGTTCCACTACAAAATCAATATCATAACCTGTAATCGTGGAATGATGCTGATTGCCATTCACACCTAAAATATGGAGTTCTACTTGTTCACCTTCATAAGCAACAACCAATCCTGGTTCCCAGCGATATGTTGCTACTTCCCAGCGACCATCTTCATCTGGCTCATTTAAAATATAGCCTCCGCCTTCAGGTAATGGTTCTTCAGGAAACGGTATGCTGTTTGTACCACCCTTTGGCTCAACAGCTGTCATGTGAATAATCCTTTTGTCTTTTTCCCCTTCCATTTTCGAAGTTGAATCACTACATGCCATCAAAGCTAGAGATAATACAAAAAGAACTGATACGAAACATACCTTTTTGAAACAAACGAAACGTGACATCATTGTTCACTCTCCCTTTTTCCTCAATTTAATAATCTTTCCTTTGTGCAAACTTATTGTACGAGGTAAACAAGTTATGTGTCAACTATCTCTTTTGGAAAAAATTAATAATATACAAACATGATTCTTTATAGGTGGTGGAAATTATAATAATCAAGGTGTGATTTGAAAGGGTTTTAGTAATGACTTTTATCTCTATTCGAGGGGTATATGGAAAAGGATAATTATTGTGGAGATCTTATTTGGGACTCACCGTCGTCTGGAAGAAGCTGAAAGTTTATTTAACAAAATAGTAGACAGTATTGCTCAATACTCTGATCATTTAGAAGTATGGAATTATTATGATGGTTATTTTGATATCAAAGTTATGACATTGGTGCGATAAACGAAGCTACCAACTTATCGGTGAGGATGTACGTATATTATCTAAATATGAAAAAAATGACAGATCCTATTTTTTCAATTGTGAAGATTGCACTTAAAGTAACGAGGATAGTTGAAAAAACGGGGAAATAAAATAACAATCAAAAAAAAGCAAACCCAATCTATATTACTGTTTGAGTTTGCTTATACTAAGTACGCATATTTTAATTATCCAGCCGATTATAACACCAATGAGGAGAAGGATTATAGGAGAAAAAATTGGTCCCAACAAGAATCCAAATATTTTCAAGGTGGGAGAATAAATAACGCCTATGGTTGATAGAAAAGCTGCAAACACAAAAGGTAAAAAGGAGAAGGGGTTCCTACCTCCTCCTGCATCACGGTAGGCATCCCATATAGCAAATATATAGATACATGGGTAAAACATTAACCATTGGTAATCAGTTAAATCAATAGCCTTTAACATATTGCCATGAAAGCTTTCAATAATAATTAAATTTAAATTAGCTTGTACGTTAATTAACAGCTCTAGAGATATGAAGACAATTCCTTTCATGAATTTCCCATTAAGAAATTGAGCAAACCCTGGTAGTGCTATACTCCATAACAATTTTTCAATTTTGGTTTCCATCTGATTTATACCAATATTGATTAGAAAAAATTCTTTTATTTATTGTTTGAGGTGGTTCTTCTAACCAACTATTATCAATCATAATGTTTACACCATCATTAGCGAAGCTGTATAAATTTGTTGATGATAATCTGGTTTGATGCTCTTCTATCATATACTCTCTCTCCTTATAACATCATTACTGTTATAATTTGTAATTTTTTATAATTTATTCCTAGCCTTAGAAACAGTTAGTTAGCAGAGCATTATGCTCTTGAGAGAATTAACGATAGTTCTTAATATAAGTTACTATTTGAAAAGAGAATCGTTTTTCTTATTAAAGTAACGCTTCTTTAGCTGAACAGGAACAGATGGAATAATATACCTTTAAAATAGTGGATTATCATGTCATTTTATGTTCAACCTAAAATAAGAACGTTTTAGGGAGGAATGCTCTATGCCAGAAAAACCTGCAATTACGTCATCAGAACTAGGTACGTTATGGCTTACATATCAACAAAAAACAATGACTTTACGAATCTTAGAGTATTTTATTGAGAAGGCTGACGACGAAAAAGCCAAGGAAATTATGACAAATTTATATGGAGGAATTGACCTTTATGTTGGTAAAATAAAAGAAATTTTTCAAAATGAAGGTGCTGTCATACCAGTCGGTTTTTCAGCTCAAGATGTTAACAAAGATGTGCCAAAATTATATGATAATGGTTTCGATATAATGTTTGTTCGTCTACTAAAAGAAATTAGTATGGCATTGCATTCATTAAATATAACGATGGCATATCGAGAAGATATTGTAATGATTTTTGATGAACTTACTGCCATTACTCAAAAGTATTACAATCTTTGCACACAATATTTGCTTGAAAAAGGGATGCTTGCTCGTCCTCCTTATGTTACTATGCCAACTTCAGTTGAATTTGTTAATGACATAAACTATTTAGGTGGACTCGCTATAAATCCATTTAGCGAAAAACGGACATTAAATACGGTAGAAGTTGCTCATCTTCATCATACAATTGAAACAAATTTGACCGGGATGCAGATGATTACAGGTTTTGCTCAATGTGCAAATGAACGAGAAGTAAAAAACTTCTTTAATGAAGGCGCAGAGCTTGCTAAAAGTATTATAAAAGAATTAAGAGAAACCTTACTACAAAATAATATACAAACGCCTGAACCGTCGGGTGGCAATCCAACCCGTTCAACGACGGCTCCATTTTCTGATAAATTGATGATGTATTGCACAAGTCTTTTTTGTAGTTTTGCGTTAGGTGGTAGCTCATTAGGAACTGCTTTTAGTTTACGAAATGATTTACCAGCAAAAATGGCTATTTTTATGAAAGATACCTTTGAATTTGCTCATAAAGGTGCAAAAATAATGATTAACAATGGTTGGATGGAAGAGCCGCCTCAGATGGAAGAACGAAAGCAAATAATTAATAAATAGTGTGAGGGATCAGACCCCTCGGTAGGACTTCACAGCATTAAAGTAAAGCTCTACTTGTTCGCTTCGGACAGTAAATTGCCTAGTTTTGAAAGAAAAGCTGTGTACTTGGATAGTAAATCTCATGTTTCCGACAGAATAACAGCCAGTTCCGACAGAAAGAGAAAAACCAACAAAAAAAAGAGAGCATGAGATAATCCTCATACTCTCTTCCAAAAAACTCATTATGAATCATTCACCGTACCTTTTCTTGCCCCCTAAGCTCCGCCACCAACACATACCGCTCTGGTGCCGCCCCAACGAAGTTAAATGGGTAACAAGTAGACACCGTCAACGTCGCACGCGGTCTCGGTACAATTACCGTCCGGTCATCCTCATCGACAATCCGTACTCTCCGCACTTTAAACTCAAACTCTCCTGCAGCCGTCCGAACGATCAACAGATCATTCTCACCAACTTCACCTAAGCGGCGGAAAACAGTATCGCGGTGCCCAGATAAGACGGAATTGTCATTCTCGCCGGGAAGGACGCTGCCGGCAAAATGACCGACGCCTTTTTCAAGCTCATCTTCATTAGTCCCGTGATAAATTGGCAAAGTCGCATCAAGTTTCGGGATGTACAGCTCGCCCATTAAGTCGCCAATTTGCGGGATGGCAGGGAATTCAGAAAAATCTTCCTCCAGGTCATCTTCCTCATCCATCACAGGCTCTAGTGGAGGTTCGGCCGACACAACCGTCTCACTCGCCGGACCATTTCCTGTCTTAAACAAAAAATATCCTTTTAAAAACGAATAAGCATTCGTACTCGAAAACCACAATCCTCCAACAATGAGAGCACTGCATAAGGAAAGAAGAATGAATCGCTTCATTCTTCTTACACACCCTTCACACGGAAACGACGATAAATAGCGAATCCAGCTAATGCAACTGCCAGTCCGCTAGCAGCATTCACTAAATAATTGGATGCTGTTTTCGGAAGTTTCGCGCCTTTTTCTGTTTTCGTTATCGGCTTCTTTTCAGCAGGAGCAGGCTTTTTCTCTGTTTGTTTCACAATGACTTTTTCTGTTTTCTTTAAATCTTTCCCAGTCTCAACAATAATGTCAGACCCTAGCATATCTGCAGTAAATAGAAGGTCAGCTAAGAACTCGCCTTGCTTGTTATATAGTTCAATTAGTAGCCCATATCCATCCGTACTCGTCATTGTCATAAGGGTAGACAAGGAAACAGGTTTTTTCTCATTTCCCTTAACAAGGTAGAACTTCACATCTATTTCAAACAAATCTAGTAATTGAGTAAAAATATCTAGTAGTTCAGCAATTTGAGCTGGAGTCAGATCTGATACCTCATCAAAATTTTCAAACGCCATCATGCGATCCGCCAATTTTTCTAAGCGATCCAAAAATGCTGGATTCTCGAAATCAAGTGTTAGGAAATGCTCAAATAATCGATCTAACTCTTCATATGTTAAACCAAGCTGATCGAACAGGTCATCAATTTCTGAGAAATCAATGTCTTCATCATAATAGAAAAGATAGTACTCAACTGTCCAATCTAAGTCCTCAATGTATTCATAACGCTCTAGCGAATCACCATGCTCCTCTAACAAAGAAATCAATTCTTCCATTGTTAGATCATAAAAATCAAGTAACTCTTGTAAATTCTCATCTGTAATCGGAGTTAGATTGTAATAATATAAATCGATATCAAGGTCGTCTACAAACGTATAGACATCCAAAATAGCTTGTCCTTCTTCTAATTCGCCGTTCAAAATTAACAGTGCGGTTGCTTCTTCTAATGTTAAGCCATGCTCAGCTAGTAAGTCTGCTAAGTTTTCTTCTGTTAACACAGGCCCTAAAAAGGAAGTTAAATCTTCTAAATCATAAAATTCATCCAATGTAAATCCGTAAAAGTCTAAATACTCTTCTAGCTCTACTTTTGTCAAACCAACTTCATTTAGATAGTCTTGCAATTCAGTTTCATCAACCGCTGCAAATGAGTAGAGTGGAGATACAACAAGACCTAACACAACCAATAACGACATGAACAAGCCTTTCACATAACATTCCTCCATATAATAAAATGTAAATTTCTAGATAATTATACTCCCGTAATCTGAAAAAAGGTAGATTATTTTTTTGGAAGATTTTATATTTTTTTGCGCCTGTCGTTTAGCTATTATTTGTTTTCTGCGAAACTGCCATAATAGTACAATAACCTAACAAAGGAGCCCTCAAAAAGGCCCCTTTATTAACACTTCACCGTATGAAAGAGGGGTCTGACCCCTAACCTATATAAAGAACAAACGAAGCCATTTCATCCACCCAATGAAAGAAAGCCACAACGGAATACTTAAAACTGTTCCCCACATCAAACCAGTAAAGATGGTACCATTGTTGTTTGTATTCTCCATAGAAAGGCCTCATTTCTTCTAAAGGATATCTCTAATTATAACCGCTTACATATGTAATAACGATCATAATCGTTCAACAAAATCAGCGATTATTCCTCTCCACTCGATTCCATGTCGACGATAAAAAAACTCCCCACAACAAAACTAATTACCTAAAGTTCAATAAATTGTCACACTTTACATAGGTCATAAATACTGAAACTACTAAATTAAGAAAAATAGTATCTAGTCAGAATCACTCAATAAAGGTAAAATTAACTAAAAATAAGATATTTTTTGGCGAATGAGGAGGTCTTATGTAGATGAAGGAAGCTTCAACACTTAGAAAAGTGGTCATCACTTCTACATTTGCGACAGGATTGTTTCTAGCAACCCCGCAAATGGTAGATGCTGCTCTTGGTGATCAAACCTTAAGAAATGGAATGAATCACTCCGATGTAAAAGAACTACAAAATGCCTTAAAACAAAAAGGGCATTTTAATTTTGACCGCGCAACCGGGTATTATGGAACAATTACAGAAGATGCGGTTCGAAGTTTTCAAAGAAAGCACAACTTAAAAGTTGATGGAATTGCAGGCCCTCAAACATTAGGAAGACTACTACAGGAAATGGGCGGACAAGCTCCAACCAAAACACCTTCTACATCTACGACCCAACCAACAAATAGCACATTAACCAACACAGGACTGCTGCGCTTCGGCTCAAACGGAACGCAAGTAGAACAACTTCAACAAAAGCTAAAAGAAAAAGGCTACTATAGTCATACCATTACAGGTCAATTTGGACGTATAACCGAAAACGCTGTACGTGACTTTCAGCGTGCAAATAACCTTGTCGTTGATGGAATCGTGGGACCGCAGACGCTTTCTCGTCTACTAAATCAACCGGTACCAGCACAAACAACAAATTACAACCCGCAATTACCAAAAACACAAGAACGCAACCAACAAACGAAAAGTGAACCGACAAAATCAGTACAAACATCAACATCATTGCGTGTAGGCAGCAGAGGAACAGCTGTAACGAACCTTCAATCAGCTCTTCGTTCCGTCGGTATATTCAACCAAGAGCCAACTGGCTATTACGGTGATGTCACAGCAACAGCAGTACGAAACTTCCAAAGAGTACATAACTTAACGGTTGATGGAATTGCTGGACCTAACACATTACGAAAATTAAATGAAGTAGCAACAAATAAACCATCACAGTCAACAGCTAAAGCTCCTTCAACGACACAAACAAAGCAAGTATCAAATACAAAAAGCAGCACCAGCTCGGCAGCCCTAGTGACAAATCTTGTTGCTGAAGCCGCAAACCAAATCGGAGTTCCATATCTTTGGGGAGGAACAACGACAAGAGGTTTTGACTGCAGCGGATTTACGCAATTTGTCTTTAAACAACAAGGCATTTCCATCCCAAGAACCGTTGCACAGCAATGGAATTCGGGTAGATCTGTCTCTAAGCCTGCTGTAGGTGATATGGTTTTCTTTGAAACATATCAAAAAGGTCCATCACATAACGGAATCTATATTGGAAACAATCAGTTCGTACATAGTGGATCATCAACAGGTGTTGCAATTGCTAGCATGGATAATCCTTATTGGAAACAACGTTACTTAGGAGCGAAGCGACTTCATTAAACGAAAAGACTTGATTTCTGTCAGTAAAACAGAAACCAAGTCTTTTTTCGTTGTTAAATAGTTCTATATATAATAGAAGAAACAGATCTAATCATAAGCCTTAGACACTTTGATCTCTTAAATAGTAGCTGAATAGAACCAATTAAAAAGAAGAATAAGAATTCATATCATCTTACTAGTAATCATCAAGCAAACAGTGACTTTATCTTCTTAGTCCCACGAACCATATAGACAATGGATTTAATATGTATAGGGTAGCCTTTTGTATTGGTGATGGCATCCTCCACATCAATCAAAGCAGGGACGCATACTTTCTTCTTTAACTTAACCTCGTCTCCAATTTGCTCTAGTCTAAACTTAAACTTTTTAGTTAATCTCTCAAAATGCCTTTTTTCTAAGTAACTAATAATTTGAAAACAACGTTACTTAGGAGCAAAGCGACTTCATTAAACGAAAAGACTTGGTTTCTGTTAGTGAAAACAGAAACCAAGTCTTTTTTCGTTGTTAAATAGTTCTATATAATAGAAGAAACAGGTCAAATCATAAGCCTTAGACACTTTGATCTCTTAAATAGTAGCTGAATAGAACCAATTAAAAAGAAGTATAAGAATTCATATCATCTTACTAGTAATCATCAAGCAAACAGTGACTTTACCTTCTTAGTCCCGCGAACCATATAGACAATGGATTTAATATGTATAGGGTAGCCTTTTGTATTGGTGATGGCATCCTCCACATCAATCAAAGCAGGGACGCATACTTTCTTCTTTAACTTAACCTCGTCTCCAATTTGCTCTAGTCTAAACTTAAACTTCTTAGTCAAACTCTCAAAATGCCTTTTTTCTAAGTAACTTACATAGTACTGAACATTATTGTTTTTAGCGTGTAGAGCTGCGATTTTTAGTAAGTCTAGTAGAGCGAATTTGGAAACAAGTTCTTTTTTTACTCCCATCTTTCTTACCTGATATGTTTGACCTATATTATCTAAAATACGTTTGTCTGATGAGATATCAATAAGGTCGCCACTAAACTCAGAAATACTATTACACGGAATAAATTCAATCGTACCAACACTTTTGCCATCCTTGTTCTGAAGGATAAATGCCTCTGACCTTTCTTCTAAATCTGTAACAGGAAGTTGTCTACCTTTGGCGATTTCTTTCCACAAATTCATAAATTTCACTTTATTTTCTTTGCTTTTCACACGTAAATACATAGTTTTTTAACCTCACATACTTTGAATTTATGATACTTTAAATTATGTTGATAATAACATGATTTTGCAATGCTGTTAGATAACTTACTAGTAAATATTACGTAATTTTGGAAAAGTATTCATAGCAGAGAAGAAACTATGTTATTATTGTCTCGTTATTAATTTTGTCGATAATTGTTTGAGGATTATTTCAAGCTAATGACATTTCCATTTTTCTGCATGTTCCAAGATACATACTAGTGTGGTAGAGTGTATTTGTGAATTTTGTTGTTCAAAAAATACACATTTACTATAAAATAAAAAAATATAAGAGGTGGATTTATGTTACGAGTTGGTATCGATCTTGATGGTGTAGTAGTAGATACGTATGGTTGTGTTATGGAACATTATAATGATTTATATGAAAAAGTTGATGCGCCTACTGTGTTCCCAGCACATACGAATGTAGCAAAGTATCTTGTTGAACATTTTGGTTTAACAAAGGAAGAAGCTGCAGAGCGTTGGGGTGGCGATATGAACATGGTGTTCAGCGTTTCAAATGAAGTCACAGAAAGCATCAAATATTTAAATGAAATTGCTAAGTTTGCTGAAATATACTATGTAAGTGCTAGACCTGCAAATGAAGGTGTAAAGCAAGTAACTAGCGACTGGTTAAAAGCAAACAATGCTCCTTACTCTGAAAATCTAGTAATCAACCAAGCTAAAAAAGACCAAGTAGTAAAAGAATTAGAAATTGATTTCTTTATTGAAGATGCTCCTCATCATATTTTAAATTTAAATCAACATGATATTGATGTTTTAATTCTAAATACAGGTTATAATCATTTGCCAGAACTTGAAGGTATATCTCGCTTTGAGGATTGGAAGTCTATCCATGAATTCCTACAAAAGCAAAGCAGTCCAGTTGTGAGCAAGTAATAATATAAAAAATAAATTTTAGTAAGGAGTTTTCGTATGAAGTTAAGCTTAGACACAGTTAAAGACCATGGTTTAATTGCAGTAGTAAGAGGAACAACAGTAGATAATGCTGTACAGTTAAGTCAAACATTATCAGAATCAGGAATTAAATTTATCGAAATCACTGTTGAAACTCCAGGTGCATTAAAAGTTATTGAAAAAGTGGCTGACGAAATTGGCGATCAAATCTTCGTAGGAGCGGGTACAGTTTTAGACCAAGAAACTGCACGTTCTGCAATTTTAGCTGGTGCAAGTTATATTGTTTCACCAACTTTAAATATTGATACAATTAAAATGACAAAGCGTTACGGGAAGCTTTCTGTACCAGGCGCATTTAGCCCGACAGAAATTTTAACAGCTTATGAAGAAGGTGCAGATGCAGTTAAAGTATTCCCTTCTGCTCGTGTTGGATCTGGTTACATTAAAGACCTTAAAGGTCCATTACCACAAATTCCATTGATTGCTACTGGTGGAATTGATAAAAACAACTTGCATGAATATTTAAAAGCTGGTGTAGTAGCTGTTGGATTAGGCGGTTCATTAGTTAACTCGAAGGCATTAGCAGCTGGTGACTTTGATACAATTGCTGAAGATGCTAGAGACTTTTCTCGTCTATTTAGTGAGTTTAAAAACGCTTAAATAACTCCAAACCCCATGTGAGCAAACTATTGCTTACATGGGGTTTTTTCATTTATTAATAGATTGTTTTAGGTTGTAAAAATAAAGGGGATTCTATAAATAAGATAATAAGAGGACAGATCGGAAAATCCAATTGATGAACTTGTAATGTTAATTGATGTACAATAGGAAAAGAATAGAGGAGGTGGATACTTTGAGTAAAAACGGAGCTGTCGAACTAGCATGGAAGCTTATGAAGCAAAGAAGATGGGAAGAAGCTAGTAAGCAGTTGGAAGAGATAATCAATGAAAATGAAGGCCTAGTGCCATTAAAAGCTTATTTAGGTTTAGGAAGAGCTTATAGAGAGCAATACCTGTTCCAACAGGCAGAAGAGATATTAGATAAAGGAAAGACAAAATACCTGGAAAATCATGAGTATTTAATTGAATTAGCTAAAGTCTCCATGGATAAAAAGGAGTGGCTAAATGCAGTTGCCAGATGGGACGAAGCAATTGACAGGATAAAAGACCAAGTTAAACCTCCTACAATATATATTGGACTAGAGAAAGCATTTAGGGAATTAGGTCTGCTCTATCATGCTGAAATAACAGCTAAAGAAGGTGTCCAACAACATCCAAATAATGCAAAGCTATTGGTTTGTTATGCTCAGTTGTTAATGAGAAAGAAAAAGTGGGATGAAGCCATTACTTACTGGTTAAAACTTTTGGAAATAAAAGATTACAGCATGAGCTTTGATCACTATCAAAAGATAGCGAAGTGTTATATACAAACAGGTTGTACTGATTCGGTTGATTATTACATAAGACTTGGCCTAAAAACGGTATTTGGATTGAATGTTAGAAAAGAATTGAAAAGGGTAAAATCTTCAATAAATAAAGAATTCGATAAAATTGATTCAAACTTTACATATTTAGGTGGAGCACACAATCTTGCAATCATTGAACACTCTTGTCAAACCGAAAAAGGTACAAAAGAGTATATAACGAAAATTTGTGATTCGAAAAAGGAAAGAAATAGTATCAAAAATGAGAAGTTATTTAATAAGAGTATCAGAGAGAAATATCAAATATTAAAAACAATTTCACCAGAATTAATTAATATTACTAAGTCTCAAAATAGAACAGTTAGCTTTATAACGTTTGAAAAGGTCGAAAGTATAGCGGTAGAAGAAGATATTAATAAAATAGTAAATTTGAGTAATGTCATTTCATCAATTAATCCGAGTGAATATGCTAACTCTATTAAACCACCAAATTTTTTCTCTAAAGATACAAAGTTATTTTTTCGATACTTTACTACCATTCATGAAGAAACCAGTAACCGAAAAGTTTTTAGATGGCTGAAAAGGAAATTGAAAAGTCTGGAATGTGACTCTAAAGAAATAAAAATAATAAAGCAACTAGAATCTACAATAGTAAAAAATAAATTGTTTGAGCAAATTGATCCTAATAAAAATTACTCATTTTTTCATGGGGATTTTAAGAGCGATAATATCCTAAACTCTAAAGAACTAGATACCAACTATATTATTGACTGGACAAATTATAATATAGGACCAAAAGGGCTAGATATGACCATTTATTTTAATGATAGGGACATGGCTTTCTCAGAAATAGATACTAATTATCTATCAAATGAGAAAACAAACTTAAACGTATTAGAAAAAGTAGTTATGATATATTCCCTCATTGTGTACAGGTTTACAAAAGTGGACAGGAAAAGGTACAAAGAGGACCACATAGACTTTATTCAACCAGCGGTTCGAAAAATGGAGCAATTACTTTTAGATAGGTAAGCGCAAGGGACAAAGGTTCATTTCTTTGTCCTTGTTACTATTAGGTTGATACATTGTTACTAATCTTTGATTAAACAATGATAATGGTCCCTTTTCTCCCTTTTTCTTCCTTTCAAAAAAAGACACAATTCAACAATATTTGTGTTATAATGATTTCTGTTATTAAAAGTACCCCTTTAATATAGTGAGTAATTCCTTAGTAAAACCACAAGACTATGTGGTTTTACTTTTGTAATCAATGTAAAATAATTCTTTATATTAGAAAAAATGTATACCTAAATCGTTTCTTATTTATAGATAAGTTTCTTTGTATAGGTAAAAGAAGAGGGAAAAGGAGTTGTTGAATTAGTATGAATGAACAAGGAAATATCTTCTCACAATTAATTCAACTTAAGAATAATAGAGAAGAGAGTTTGCAAAACAGTGAAGGCTGGAACTCTGTTAATCATAGTCAGGCTGACCTTGATCGCCTCTTAAATGAAAAAGAGGAAGTGTACAAACTATATCGAACATTAGACTCCGAGATAAATAGTATTTTAAAAGACTCTTCTTTAGAAAATACAGAAGCAAACAATGAAAGTAACCAAAATTCTCTAGTTGAGGAACCAGAGTTAGCTTCCTTACTTAATCAAAGGGAAAAGGACTTGGTTTATCTAAACGATGTTCTGACCCGAGAAAAAGAATTTAGAAAGCTCGAAGCTCTTCGCTATGAAAAAAAGGTAAGTGATTTTGAAAGCTATTCTCAAGAAAAAGAAAGAGAAATTATATCTCTAAATGCTGATTTGGCTAAGAAAGAGCAAGAATTAGCTAAGCTTCGAGAAGTGTTGAATAGCGAACAAATAGCTCGAGAGAAAGATAGGAAAAAGTTCAAGTTGGAGAAAAAGAACTTAGAAAACGAGTTGAAAGCTATAAAGAAAAGAATTGCTAAATTACAAAAAGGGTTTAAAATACTTTTCGAATCAAAACGTTGGAAGATTGCTAATTTTATTGGTAATTTGCAAAATGCATTAATGTTTCGTCGTAAGTCACCATCACCAAGGGATTTTATCGAAAAGAACCTTTTCCGTTTTGATCGTAAAGAGAAAAATGGGAAACTTGTCATTGTAGGTTATTTCCTGAAGAAGCATAACGTGATTACAGAGCTAAAAGAAGCCAAGTTCAAATTTTGGCTTGGAGATTATAATAAAATCAAATCTATGTTTTCTAAATGCATCGTTTTAGAGCATTCAAAGAAAAAACGATTGGAATACGATTCGAAGAAGTGGGAAACGTATTATACTCCTAAATTTCTTTATCATAGTGAGTGGTCATTTAAGAAATTAATGCAGGGAACTCTAGCTTTCATTCCTCTTGTCTTTAACCATCGTAAAGCATTGCTTTATGCAGTAAGATGGGAAAAGTCAATTATTAAGAGCTTTGATCTAACTATAAAAGGGAAATTAGGCGCTCGGGTCAAAATGATCTGCGGAATTGGTGAAATAACGCAAAGGGCGAAAATGTTAGATTTGAAAAGTAATGATGTACTAGTTATTCATGCAATTTCTCCCGTTAATGAAATCTTATGCTCAATAGCAAAAAAAGCTAATAGTAAGATTGTTTTTACAGAGTTTGGAGAATTGCCACTTACTTGCTTTGTTTCAGAGGAAGAATCGATTCATAATACATGGCCATTATTAGAGTCTGAACGTTTTACTAATCTGCCAATTACTCAGGTTGATGTTGAAGAAGGTGCAAAAGTTATTAATAATATGGCCACTTCTCGACAATCATCTCGTCCTGGCGAGAAAACGGAAAGCACAGTGCTCCCTGAGTTGAAAGGTCAAACAGTCATTTATGTAAATGGGATTTACCCATTTGCCTCAGGGTTAGAACCAAGGAAATCGGAAAAGTCTAAGGTTTTATCGCCTTATTATGCAACAAACCAAGAGTTACTTGATAGTGTAGGTAAGATTGCGGAGAGAAACGGTTGGCATGTAGTTTACAAAGACCACCCGTTAACAACTAAAATCCATCCAAATAGTGTTGTGAAAAGTTCAAAATATAAAAATGTCCATATTCTTACGCATGAGGACATTCATGAGATCTTAGATGTTGCAGATGTTACAGTTTCTCTTGCATCAAAAAGTATCCTCGTATCTCTTGCAAGGGGTGTTCCAGTTTGTCTTGCAGGGCCTTACACGATTCCTAAAGGGGCAATATCACCAGGTGTTGCTGAAACGGAAAACTTAGAAGAGGGAATTAAAAGCCTGTTAATTAATAAAGCTGGTGAACGAGTGAATATTGATGACTTTAATAACTATATTGCAAGACTCAGAAAGTATTATTTATACCCATACGTTGCGAAGTCTAAAGAAGCAGGCATGAAAAACCCTTCTGATATTTGGAAAGACTTGCAAGAGTTTATAAGTGGCCAACGTCGTCGTATTTCTATTTCAGATCAAGAATTAGAAAATAAGGTAAGAGACGTTAGTGTTAAAGAGAAGCAAAAAGCTATGTAATTGTTACAGAACATGATTAGTGACATTGTTGTCACTAATCATGAAATAATTACATGATTCGTACATAGAAAAATTAATGAGCAATGAGTCATACATAAATATAGGGTTCAAGTTGAAGAATAATAATATGAATAATAACGTTAAAAAAATGCAAAAGGATAACAATTTGGTGAAGCCTTTTCGTAAATTTATCTTATTTGGCTATTACTTAAGAACAAAGGACCAGGTCAAGTTCGATTTTTGGCTTAAAGAGAATGAGCTGCTCAAAGATAAGTTTGAAAAATGCATCGTCATTGATAATTCTGTGGATGGCGAGCTTGAGTTAGATCAACCAGATTGGGAAACTTATAGACTAAATAAATTGTTATGTAGTAATAAATGGACAATGAAAAATGCTTTGTTTGGAATCTGGGCAGTAGGAGTTTTATTACCCCAACACCGTAAGGCTATAACTGTTGCAATGAGATGGGAAAACTCGATAATAAGAAATGTTGCTAAGGGGTCTTTAATTAAAGGCATTTATTTACGTGCGAAGGCATTAAGTGGGTTAGGCCAATTATTTCGAATAACGAGAACGATTGATTTTAATGACAGGGACTTCCTAGTACTGACAGGTGTTTCATCTACTGCTGAAATATTACGTTCACTGGCAAAGAAGAATAACTGTCAGACAGTTGTAACTGAATATGGTGAGTTACCAAACTCTATTATGGTTTCAGAAGGCGAAATGTTTCATTTATCTTGGCCTTCCTTAGATGCAGCCATTTTTGAACAATTTCCAATTAGTGAACAGGAAGTAATTGAGGCTGCTCGTCTTGTAAATGAAATGGCAAATGGCGGTGAACGTCAAAGAGCATCAAAACAGAAAGAACTGAGTGAAGACTTAAAAGAAAAACTCAAAAACGAAACAGTTATTTATGTAAATGGCATACATGAGTTTGCTTCAGGGCTTGAACCGAGAACATCAGAGCGCTCACAATTATTTTCACCGACTTTTGCTTCTAATAAAGAGTTACTTGATAAAGTAACAGAATTTGCTGTTAGAAACGGTTGGAAAGTGGTGTACAAGGATCATCCATACTTTTCAAAAGCATACCATTCGGCCATTACAAGTCAATCAGTACATCAGAATGTTCTAGTTCTTAAAGATACAGATATTCACGAGATACTTGATGTTAGTGATGTCATGGTTTCACTCGGTTCAAAAAGTATTATCACGGCTCTTGCAAAAGGTGTCCCTGTTTGTCTAGTAGGTCCGTTTACGATTCCAAAAGGGTCTATTACACCTGGTATTGTCGAAACAAACGATTTGGAAGCAGGCATTAAGACCCTTCTTGAAAAGAAAAAAGGGGAAAGAGTCAATATGAAGCAATTTCATACTTATGTCGCTAGACTTCGTAAATACTATCTCTACTCACTAACGGGAAATAGTGAACTAGGAACGAAAACATCCGAACAATTATGGGGAGACTTGAGTGATTTTATGGCAGGTCGAAGGACACGTGTCTCTATTCCTGATGATATCTTACTACATATTGATAAAAACTTGTCAAATACCGAATAAACCTAGGGAAATAAATTAAAATATGTAAAAAGCTTTTTGGGTATTAATGAGATGACTACAAGTATGTATGATTAAACATACAATTGTATTATCTTTTGAAAATACAGTAAAAAAAATGATAGTAGAGGAGATTTCTTATGAGTACTTTTGATGATATTGGAGTAGTTATTCCCGTTCGTGAAGGTAGTAGTCGTGTTAAGAAAAAGGTATTTTTACCATTCCATGAGGAAATGAGTCTTCTTGAATGGAAGATCAGTCAGTTAAAAGAAGTACAAGCTAGTGACAGAATTTTTGTTAGTTCTAACTCAGAAAAAATTGCTGGAATTGCAGCAAAAATGGGTGTTGAATACATAGAACGAAGCGATTATTTATCAATTGGACATCAAGCTTCTTTCTCTGAAGTTATCACAGGTGTGGTACGAGATGTACCAACTAAGCACTTTGCTTGGACAACGGTTGTTGTACCTCTAATGCGTCCAAATGAGTATGCAGAAGCATTTGAAAAATATATGGAAACAGTAGTGAATTCAAACGAACATGATAGCCTTGTTTCTGTTAATATGGTTAAAGATTATTTATGGAATGCAAATGGTCCACTTAATTACCAAGCTGATAAGAACCATACAATTAGTCAGGACCTCCCAGACATCTACCGAGTAACAAATGGATTATACATGAGAGATAAAGAAACAACTTTAGAAGAAGGGTATTTCTTAGGAAAGGACCCATACAAACATGTAGTAGGTAAGCTTTCAGGAATCGATATTGATGAGATGGAAGATTACGAAATGGCTTATAAATTAAAAGAGCTTTATTAATGATAGAAGTGAAGGAGGCTATGAAGATGAATAATGGAAAAAAGATTGTTCATGTTTTTGTAGCTCCTTCCTCTTGGAATAGTGACTTAATATACCGTCGACATCGTTTGGCGGTATTTTTGCATAAACAAAAGAATACAGAGCAAGTGATTTGGATTGCTCCGAAAGTTAGCAGTCATCCGAAATCAATTCTTTCAATGCCTGAAATCAATCAATTAGAAAACGGTATGCTAGAGATAATCGTATCCGACTATAAAAGCTTAATGAGACATATTGGATTTTTACAAAAAAAGCTTAAAGAAATTTTACATAGAACAGAAATGAGCAATCATACCTTTTATTTGTGGTACACGTACCCGGCATTTTCATCTTTAATGAACATGAATATTTGGGATAAAGTTGTCTATGATTGCAGCGACCTATGGAAAGAATCCGAAAAGACAGGAAATGCTGTCCTAACAAAGGTTAAGCAGCAACTTATCGTACGAACAGAGAAGAAAATTGTTCGTGCCGCAAACCAGTGCTTTGCCTCCTCAAAGCATTTATATAATCATATCGTTTCCCATGGAAAGAAAAACGTTGAACTAGTTGAAAACGGGGTTGATTACGACTCGTTTCAGGAAGCAGGGGATGATAAAAAAGAGTTTCCTGGGAATAGACCGCTATTAGGTTTTGTCGGGGGATTGAAACCTTGGAAAATTGATTTCTCATTATTGATCGAAGTCGCTAAAAAGAAGCGTGAGTGGGATATCATGTTAATCGGTGAAACGTATGGAGACATGCCTAGTAATTATAGAGAATTGATCGAGCAACCGAATGTGTATCGATATGAAAGTGTTCCATATACAGAGATCCCAAGTTATCTGAAAAACTTTGATATAGGTTTACTTCCATATCTAGATAATGACTACAATAAAGGGGTTTTCCCGCTAAAATTCTACGAATATTTAGCTAGTGGATTGCCTGTGGTTGGCTGTGGGCTGCGATCAACGGAGCACTGTGTTGCAGATGATGTCTATGAACATGTTGAAAACGAAGTACAAGATTTCATCGATGCATGTAAGCGAGCAATTGACTGTGAAAGTCCATTCAAGCAAGAAAAACGCTTAGAAACAGCCAAAGAGGCTGATTGGAATACAAAGCTTGAATATATGTGGAAACAAACAAAAACTTTTCATCCAAAGTAGGAGTACACGTTATGAATGAATTTGTAAGTGTTATCATGCCAGTCTATAATCGCCAGGACACGGTAAAGCAGGCGATCGAAAGTATTTTAGAACAGACCTATTCTAATTTTGAACTCATCGTTATTGATGATGCGTCTACTGACAATACGGCTAATGTTGTACGAACACTAACGGATGAAAGAATTCGTTTTTATTCTCATAAGAGAAATCTTGGAGGTTCTGCAGCGAGAAATACTGGCGTGAAACAAGCTAAAGCAAAATGGATTGCTTTTCAAGATAGCGATGATATGTGGCGAAAAGATAAGCTTGAAAAGCAAGTAGCATGCATTCCGAAGCAGCTAGATGACAAACCGCCTATTATCTATACAAGTTTTTATCGCTTCAAAAATGGAAAAAAGGAATACATCCCTAATAAAGATAGTAGAAAAAAACAAGGGAATATACATAAAGAGTTAATAGAGGGGAATTTTATATCCACTCAGACGGTGATGCTGGCAAAAGAATGCTTAGAAGAAGTAGGTGGTTTTGCAGAAGATATGCCAAGGTTTCAAGACTGGGAGCTTTGGATTAGACTGTCAGAAAAGTACCCATTTATATGGGTAGATGAACCCCTTGTTGATGTATACTATTCGGAAGGAAGCATTTCCTCATCCCAAGACAAAATTGTCATTGCTTATGAAAATATACTTCAAAAGCATAAACAAAGGTTTCAAAAAGCGGGATCAAAGTATTATGCTAGTTATTTATGTTCATATGGGCATAATCTTTGTTTAGCTGGCGATGTAAAAAAAGGGAGAGAAATCTTGTTTCAAGCATATCGCCTAAATAACAAGTCCGTGAAATGCTTTGTCTCTTTAATGAGCAGTATGTTTGGAACGAGATTTTATAAGCAAATTTATTCGTATTATAATCGATGATGGGAGATTATTATGAAAGGTATCGTTCTCGCAGGTGGAAGCGGAAGTCGATTATACCCGCTTACACGTGTAATATCGAAGCAGTTATTACCGGTTTATGACAAGCCAATGATCTATTATCCTTTATCCGTTCTTATGCTAGCGGGCATTCGAGAAATCATGATTATTTCTACTCCGCAAGATACGCCGCGATTTGAGCAGTTACTAGGATCTGGTGAGGATTTAGGAATAGACCTAACGTATGCTGTTCAAGAAAACCCTAATGGTATTGCGGAAGCCTTTATCTTGGCTGAAGATTTTATTAACGGCGAGTCAGTGGCATTAATTTTAGGAGATAATATATTTTATGGACATGGCTTCACGAAAATCCTTGAGGCTGCAAGTCAAAGACAAGTAGGAGCTACTGTATTTGGTTATCCAGTGAAGCATCCCGAACGTTATGGTGTCATTGGATTTGATGAGGAGAACAAAGTAACATCCATTGAAGAAAAGCCTTCTAAACCTTTATCAGAGTACGCCGTTACAGGGTTGTATTTTTACGACCATCATGTTGTTGATGTTGCTAAAAGCATAACCCCATCGCATCGAGGGGAACTAGAAATTACTGATGTGAATCAGGAGTATTTAAAGCGGGGCGAACTTCATGTAGAGTTGCTAGGTCGTGGGTTTACTTGGCTTGATACTGGGACACATGAGTCATTGCTTGCAGCCTCGCACTTTATTGAAACCGTAGAAAAACGTCAAAATTTAAAAATCGCTTGCTTAGAGGAAGTCGCTTATCGCAAAGGCTATATTTCTGAAGCGAAGCTAAATGAATTAATAGAAGACATGACTTCAAATGATTACGGGAAGTACTTAATGTCTTTGATTGGCCGGAGGTTCTAAAGGTAGAATGATTATAGAATTTGTCGGCATGGCTGCAGTAGGTAAAAGCACTCTCATATCAAATATAAAACAGTCTATTCCTACAGACAATATAGAGCAAAACTCAAAAGAACCTAACCTAATAAGTATAATACTGAAGTTACTTGTCTTCTTATTTAAAGCAAATCTTCAATTAAAAACGAGCAGTATGAAAAAGAGAAAAATCATCAATGAACGGCTATTCCTATCTGGTCTTAAACAGATTAAACATCTCAAAACAAAAAAGAAGGTAAAAGTTATTGATGAGGGAATCATCCATGCGATATTATTTTCTTTGGATAATCGTATAATTAATAAAAAGGTAGACTATGTGTTATTACTGAAAGAGGCTCAGTTTTTATTTCGTTCGGAAGAGACGATCGTTGTCTTTGTTGATGCAAATGTTGAAACGATTATGGAAAATCGCGAAAAGCGAAATCGAGCGCATAATGAAAAGACAACGAATGTTAGTGCGATTAGTGAGGAACGAGATCGTAATGCTCAGAAATTAGCAGCTCTTGAGGCAATATCCTCATTACGCTATTTTTATGTCAATAACTCAAATCAAAGTAAAGCCGAAATTCTACCACTAATGCAATTAATAAACAATAAAAGCGAAGTTAAAAATTGAACCACAAATGAAATTGATGGTGATAAAAATGAAGATTTGTTCAACAAATTTTAAGGATGCAAAGATAATCGAACCAAACGTGTTCCAAGATCACCGTGGCTTTTTCACGGAGAGCTACAATCGGAAGACGTTTTTTGAGCATGGAATTGATATTGATTTTATCCAAGACAATCATTCTTTATCGGTCGAAGCCGGTGTGTTAAGAGGGCTGCACTACCAGCTAAATCCAATGGCACAAACAAAGCTAGTTAGAGTCCTGTCAGGAGCAATATACGATGTCATTGTCGATATAAGAAAGACTTCCCCTACGTATGGACAATGGCAAGGGTTTATTCTTAGTAGTGAAAACAAACGGCAATTGCTTGTACCAAAAGGATTTGCACATGGTTTCTGTACACTTGTGCCAAATACACAAGTGTTTTATAAAGTTGATAATTATTATTCACCAGAGCATGATTGCGGCATTCAATGGAATGATCCAGAACTGAACATTGATTGGCCTGTATCGAATCCGATTCTTTCTCCAAAGGATGAGAAATTAAAGCCATTATTAGAAGCTGAAAATAATTTTGAGTAGAAAGGAGGGAGAAAAATGAAACTGTTAGTAACTGGCGGAGCTGGCTTTATCGGTAGTAATTTTATTCAATATATGCTAGAAAAGCATCCAAATTATCAAGTCATAAATTTAGATAGTCTTACGTACGCTGGCAACTTAGAAAACTTACAGGCTGTCGAAGGGCATACGCAATACACCTTTGTAAAAGGGGATATTTGCAACGTCGAACTTGTTAGCTCTTTATTTGAGAATGGGATCGATGCTGTGATCAACTTTGCAGCAGAATCTCATGTTGATCGAAGCATTACAGATCCTGGAGTCTTTATCCGAACGAATGTTCAAGGCACACAAGTATTGCTAGATGCCGCGAAGCAGTATGGAGTAAAGAAATTTGTCCAAGTATCGACAGATGAAGTCTATGGTTCTTTAGGAGAGACGGGCTTATTTCACGAGACAACTCCATTATCTCCAAATAGTCCATACAGTGCGAGCAAAGCAGGTGCAGATCATCTTGTGCATGCTTACTATGAGACGTTTGACTTACCAGTATCTATTACTCGTTGCTCAAATAATTACGGGCCGTATCAATTTCCTGAGAAATTAATCCCATTAATGATTAGCAACGCTCTGAATGATCAGCCGCTTCCTCTTTATGGAGATGGATTAAATATAAGAGATTGGTTACATGTAGACGATCATTGTCAGGCAATTGATTTAGTTCTTCATAAAGGGAAAAACGGAGAAGTATACAATGTAGGTGGGAACAATGAACGGACCAATGTAGAGATCGTAAAGACGATCCTGCGTAAGCTAGATAAGCCTGAATCTCTCATTAAATATGTCGAAGATCGTAAAGGGCATGACCGACGCTATGCGATCGATGCAACGAAGATTCGTGAAGAGTTAGGATGGAAACCAAAGTACATGTTTGAAGAAGGTATTGAACAAACAATTAACTGGTACTTAGAAAACCGCTCATGGTGGGAACGGATAGTATCGGGTGAGTACAAAGACTACTTTCATAAGCAATATGGTGAACGGTTAGGAGAGCAGCAATGAAAGTTTTACTAACAGGTGGTCACGGGCAACTCGGGAAAGAAATAGCTATCCTTCTAAAAAAGAAAGATATTGAACATGTAGCTTGTTCTAGAGAAGATCTAGACATCACTTCTTTAGAGGCTGTACAGTCGGAGGTGTTTGATTACAAGCCAGATGTGATCATCCATGCCGCTGCCTATACACAGGTGGACCTTGCTGAAACAAATGAGGAAGAGGCATTTCTTGTAAATGGAACAGGAACACGAAATCTAGCAGAGGCTGCTCAAGAGATAGGAGCCTGTCTTTGTTACATCAGTACGGACTATGTTTTTGACGGTGAAAGTGATCGTCCATATAAAGAAGATGCATCAACGAATCCAATAACCGTATATGGAAAATCAAAGTATGTTGGAGAACAATTTGTAAAGAATTGTAACAAGTATTTTATTGTACGTACCTCTTGGGTATTTGGAGCTCATGGCAACAACTTTGTAAAAACGATGCTCAAACTAGCAGAAGAAAGAGAGACATTACAAGTTGTGAGTGATCAAGTCGGAAGCCCAACCTATACAGCTGATTTAGCGTCATTTTTACTTGAACTCATTCACACAGATAAATACGGGATGTATCACGCAACGAATACGGGTCATTGTTCTTGGTATGAGTTTGCTCGTGCCATTTTTGAAGAAACCAATAAGGGGATTGATGTTAAGCCGGTGTCGACAGAGGAATTCCTAAGGCCAGCACCGAGGCCTAAGTTTTCGGTACTTGATCACGCGGCCATAAGAAAAAATCATTTCCAAGATTTGCGACATTGGCGTGAGGCACTGCAAGCATTTTTAAGAGAGATTGGAGCTAAGTAGATGGATAGCGTATCTGTTCACATCGTTACCTTTAATAGTGCGGACGATATTGAAGCTTGTTTAGAAGCCGTAAATAATCAAACACACCCAATTGATCAGATTGTTGTTGTTGATAATGCTTCAAATGATGACACCGTTACTATAATTAAAAAATGGCGCGATAAAAATATCCATTTACCTCTTCAAATCGTTGAAAATAAAAGAAATAACGGGTTTGCTGGTGGGCACAATCAAGCGATCAATCAAACAAAGACGGACTTTTCTCTCATACTAAATCCCGATGTAAGCTTAGATCCAAACTATATCCGTCATATTTTAGAGGTTATGAATTCCTCTCCTTCAACGGGCAGTGCTACGGGGAAATTGTATCGTGATGAAAAAGGAATGATCCTTGATAGTACGGGTATTGCGATAAAGAAAAACCGCCGTGCCTACGATCGTGGAGCAAATGAAAAAGATGAAGGACAGTGGGATGAGCATACAGACCTTTTTGGCGTATCGGGCGCTGCAGCTGTTTATCGTAGGAAGATGATTGAAGATATTTCAGTAAATGGGCAATTCTTTGATGAAACATTCTTTGCCTATAAAGAAGATGTTGATGTAGCTTGGAGAGCAAAGTTACTAGGATGGAAGGCAACATTTGTCCCTCGTGCCATTGCTCTTCATCAGCGTGGCTGGAAAGAAGAAAAGAAGAGAAGCGAGATTCCACTCTTTATTCGACATCATTCCTATATAAATCGTTATTATATGATGGTAAAAAATGAAAAAGTCTCTTTCCTTATTTTACATTCTCCAATTATTATATTTTATGAAATTGCAAGCTTTTTTTATGCTATCATGAAAGAAAGAGAACTGTTAACTGTCTGGAAACAAATGTCAACATTTTCGTCGATGTTTGAGAAAAGAAAACAGATTCAGTCTAGATCCATTGAATCTGCAAATAACATTTACCGATTTTTTAAAGGAATCTGGTAGAGAAGGTGTTTAAATGGATGTAAGCATTATAATCGTGAATTACAACACATGTAAGTTAACGATACAAGCAATACAATCAATCTATCAATCTAAAACCAAATATAACTATGAAATCTTTGTAGTCGATAATGCTTCATCTGATCAGTCAGTAGAAGAAATCAGCGATCAATTTCCTAATGTGAAAATGATCGCTAATAAAGAGAATGTTGGTTTTTCAAAAGCGAATAACCAAGCGATTCATCAGTCGGCTGGAAAGTATATTTTGTTATTAAACTCTGATACGGTTGTGAAGGAAGATACATTAGAAGTCATGATTGACTTTATGAATAGAGAACCAAAGGTGGGTGCAAGTGGCTGTAAAGTAGTCCTTCCTGATGGTTCGTTAGATAAAGCATGCCGTAGAGGCTTTCCAACGCCGTCAGCTTCTTTCTACTATATGAGTGGACTAGCTAAGCGTTATCCAAAGAACGCTCGTTTCAACCAGTATCACCAAAGTCATTTAGATGAAAACAAAGACTACCCGATTGACTGCTTAGTAGGGGCATTTATGCTTGTTCGAAAGGAAGCAATTGATCAAGTAGGGGTATTAGATGAAACCTTCTTTATGTATGGGGAGGATATTGATTGGTGTTATCGAATTAAAGAAGCGGGCTGGGAGATTTATTATTATCCGCACACATCTATTATTCATTATAAAGGTGGAAGTACGAATAAGAAGAAGCCTACGAAGATTATCTATGAATTTTATAGAGCGATGCATGTGTTTCATAGAAAGCATTATCAAAAAAAATATTTTTTTGGGATAAATGTGATAATATATCTAGGTATTTGGTCTAAGTTCCTGTTAGAATATACAAGGAACACATTACGATACTCGAAATAGGTGTTGATAATTTATGATCAGAGGAAATGAACGTTTCTTAAATCAAATAACTGCTTTATGCGATATAGCAGCCATTCATTTTGCCTTTTTTATTGCTTGGTGGATCAGGTTCGTATCCCCATTTGCAACAGACGGTGGACACTTACCGATGTCTAATTATTACTTGTGGGCAATTGTTTATATGGTTGTTGCTATAGTAATAGGTTATAGTGTTTCATTGTATTCTTCCAAGAGAAAGAAGAAGTTTGCTCATGAGTTGATTCGAATCGCTCAAGTTCATATGATGAGTATTATGATTCTGTTAAGCTTTTTGTTCCTTGTTAACTCAGTTCATACTTCTCGTACGTTTTTGTTTCTCTTTGTCGTTAGTAGCTTTACAATCATCGGACTCTATCGTTATGTCATAAAAGTGAGCTTACGTCATCTGCGTAAAAAGGGTTACAATAAGCAATTTGTTTTAATTGTTGGTGCGGGTAGTGTTGGAAGGTACTTTGCTGATAAGATTAAAGAACGTCCAGATATGGGGCTTGAAGTCGTTGGCTTTTTAGATGATTTTGTTACAAAGCATGACGAAGAACATGCTCACTATCAACCTATTAAAGGTAGAATCAGTGATTTAGAAGAAATTTTAGAGAAAAAGCCAATTGACGAGGTTGTTTTAGCTCTACCATTAAGTGCCCATGAAAAGTACAAAGAGATTATTGAAATATGTGATAAAACCGGAGTTAGACTTTTAATTATTCCGGATTATTATGATGTACTTCCGGCTAAGTTAACAGTTGATCAACTACAGGACATTCCATTGATTAACGTTAGGGATGTACCACTTGATGAGATTCGTAACCAAATGGCCAAAAGAGCATTTGATGTGGTCTTTTCAATAACAGCTATTATTATTACGTCGCCTATTTTGCTAGCAATTGCCCTTGGAATTAAATTAACATCAAAAGGGCCAGTTATTTTTAAGCAAGAACGAGTTGGATTAAATAAAAAGACATTTACAATGTATAAATTTAGATCAATGGTTGATTTACCTGAATCTGTTTCAAATTCAAAATGGACAACAGAAGATGATCCACGTAAGACGAAATTTGGAACGTTTTTAAGGAAGACAAGCTTAGATGAATTGCCTCAGTTTTTCAATGTGTTAAAGGGTGATATGAGTGTCGTTGGACCGCGTCCAGAAAGAGTGTTCTTTGTGGAGCAATTTAAAGAGGAAATTCCTAAATATATGGTTAAGCATCACGTGCGTCCAGGTATCACGGGATGGGCACAAGTAAATGGTTTACGTGGAGACACCTCTATTTTAAAACGAATTCAATTAGATTTATTTTATATAGAAAATTGGACGTTCTTATTTGATATAAAGATTGTCTTTAAGACGATTATTAATGGCTTTGTTAATAAGAATGCATATTAAAAAAGAAGAGAAGGGGAGATCCCTTCTCTTCTTTTTCTCTATTAAGAGGGTTGCTCAAAGACGTAAAAAAATAAGTTATTTTGATTAGCTTTTTCTATTTAATTAGGAAAAATGTGAAATATATTCAGACATGTAATGAGGTGATTGCGAAGTATAGTAGATCAAGGTATGATAGTCTTCTGTGGAGGGGATATTGTGAATCGAAGAAATTTCTTAGTTAACTTTTTACTTTGGATCTTATCGTTCTTTTTCGGCTATAAAGTCGGAAGTGCACACGGTTCTGGTTTAATTATAGATAAAGAGGAATCAAACGAAGACTCTATTTCTGTGCAAATGGACAACCTCTCTAAAGAGGTAAGTGGAATTGCAACAGATGTGAATGATCGTGGGATTAATGTTAATAAGTTTAGTCACCTTGTCAAAAAGAATACAATTAATCCTGAAGATTGGGATTGGGCAGATGCGTTTCAAGCAGCGCTAGACACAGGACATAACGTGTATGTCCCTCAAGGGAAATATCGCATCCATAAAAAAGAATTACTTATAACGACCCAAGGGCAGAAACTATCTGGAGCTGGTATGGGGTCGAGTCATGGTCCGAGTGGATTACAGAACCATCAACCAACAACGGAACTGGTGTTTAGTGGAACCGGGGAACGTTATGTGAAAACGAGACGTCTTCCTAGAGAACGTGCAAGTGATCCACAAGACAAACCGTTATCTACGGCTATTAACATTCAAAATGATGGAGTACAAATTGAAGATTTATGTATTAGACTTCATTGCGATTATAGAAATGACAGTCCTAAGAATTTAGGAGATGATTGGGACGTTGGGATTTTCATTGGAACACGTGCGCAAATTAGGCGAAAAAATGTTAGAGTGTTAGGCTATTGGCGTGTAGCGGGGATTTATTATGATGTGACGAGAGGGATGGATTTGCCTGAGTTCACAAGTCCTAATGGTGTCACTTTCCCACGAGGAGGAATTAGGTCTTCCGTAGATCAATCCTTTATAGAAAATGATTATGTAAGAGGGGGACGAAAAGCCCTATTTATAGCTGGACCTATTCTTACATCGAGCGGGAAGTACTATGATCAAAAGTTAGGAAAGCTCATCGATGATCGGCGTGGGAGAGCGGGAGCAGCTGATTTCCACTCACTAAATTCTACGTATTGGGCAGCTGATCACCATAGCCAAAGAAGAATGTATGATCCCGTTTATCCGTTAGACTTTGAAAAAGAGAACCTAGACGAAATTCCAGCGAGTGTGGTTATTGATGGGGTCGGTGCGGCTGTCGGTGAACAAATAATGAGAAGGTTACTTTTCACCAATTGTCGAATTAGAACCTTTGAAGCAGTCAGGATTGGGTTAGGGCGTGTCGCCGAGTTACGCTTTATCAATTTACACACGGAAACGGGAATGGATCAAGTATACGATACGAAAGGAAAAGCCATAAATCAAGAAGACCTTGACTATGAAACTGGTAATAACTATGGGCCTATCGCAGTGAAAAAGACAACTGTAGACAGAAACCAGTGGTCTATTTTCATTAATGGGATTAATCAGCGAAGTCCGATGCAAAAATGGTTCAAAGATGTTGTACCGAGCTATGAAATAACAGGACAAGCCCACGAGGCTAGAAGTGAGTTTAATGCTGTGATTTCAAAGAGGGTCCATTCGAGCAATATTTATTCAAACAGCATTCATGTACCCAATCATTCAAGTAATTTATTCTCAATAAGAGAAGCGAATAGTGATAATATGATGCTATTTACTGACAGTGGTGTTAGTGTCTATCGTAATTTTAGAGGCTATCACGACAACGTATTTAATTTAGGATCCGCTAGTCAACGATGGAAACAAGTCTTTTCAGCAGATCCCGTTATCAGTACATCAAATAGAGAAGAAAAAGCAGAGATTCGTGATATTCCAGATAAAGTATTAGATGCTTGGTCTGAAGTAAACTTTTGTCAGTTCAAATTTAAAGATGCAATTGAAAAAAAAGGAAACAAAGCACGTATTCATATTGGGATCATCGCACAAGATATTCATAAAGCCTTTAAAAATAACGGCTTAAATGCGTTCGATTATGGTTTGCTATGCTATGATGAGTGGGATGATAGATATGAAGACATTGAAGAAGTTCAAATAACCTATACTGAAGATGGGGAAGAGATTCAATCCCTTGTAAAAACCGGGGAGAAAAAGCTAGTCCAAAAGGCAGGATCAAGGTGGAGTGTTCGCTTTGATGAGTGTCAATTCTTAGAAATGGCCTTAATGAGAAGAGAAATGAAAAAACTAAGATCTTCACGCTAAACGTATAAAAAGCTGTTCCAAGGTACTATACCTTTAGAACAGCTTTTTCTTTTATATTAAGAATCTAACCCTAAATGACTACGTAAATTAGAGCTTACACGGTATCTTTCTTCATCGGAAACGAGTAGGTAATAAATACCATTAATGGTTGTTCCACTCCCGTTTATTTCCATTTGTTCAATCGAATGTCTAGCATTTCGATAATTAGATTGGACCTTCCACATATCTTCTAGTGTTAAATCCGTACGAACCGAATTGCCCACTACATTTAGCATATCTCCAGCTCTTGTAATAGAACTAATTTGCGCAGCTTCTTGAATAACAGCTTCAACGATTTGGCGTTGACGATCATTACGACCAAAGTCACCACGAGGGTCATCTTTCCTCATACGAGAAAACGCTAAAGCAGAATCACCATCTAAATACAGTTCCCCGACAGGGAAATGATGACGACTACCATAATTAAACTCTAAGTCATTTGTCACAGCCACTCCGCCAAGAGCATCAATGATGCCTGTGAAGCCTTCCATGTTAATACTTACATAGTGGTCAATTGGAATATCAAGCAAATTTTCTACTGTATCAATTGTCATTTGAACACCGCCAAATGCATAAGCATGATTGATTTTATCATCATGTCCTCTTCCGATAATCTCAGTACGAGTATCTCGAGGAATACTTAACATTTTAATGGATTCATCATTCGGGTTAACAGTCATGACAATGAGTGTATCAGAACGTCCAGAGTGATTATCTCCACGAGAATCAACACCAGCTAATAAGAAAGAGATAGGATCTTTCTCTTCAACTTTGACCTGTTCTACACGTTTACTAGACTGTTCACGCTCTAGTGGTTCATGGATTTGTGAAGCAGTTTCCGTAACAGAATTATATATATAATAACCATATGCTGCAGTAGCTAGGAACAAAACTCCAAATAATATGCCAAAAGTAACGAGTATTTTCTTCTTCAATGAATCCGCCTCTTTCTATAGTCAGTAATAATTGCAAAATAATGTATAGGATTACATTTGCTATTATAAGTGAGTATATAGATAGGGGCAATACAAAAGTCGACAGAAACTTATGGAATCTATAACTTTCATACTATAGATTAGATAATGATTTGGTAGGTTTGACGTAATTAGGTCAATCTTCTGTTTACATACCTACTAATAATATGTAACATATATAAAGATAATTGCTCTATCTTTTGTTATAGTAGAAGTAAGATATTCCATCTTTTGAAGAAAGTTATGATGGTTAATCAAGTCTTAAAGTAGTAAGATTAAGACTGTAAAATTTGTCATAAGGTGCTGCTAATTGTGAAATCACTATCAGAGATTTGGGAACATAAAGATTTTATTTTAACGCTATCAAAAAGAGACATCATAGCAAAATATAAACAATCATTATTAGGAATATTATGGATTATCTTACAACCACTAGGGCTTATGATTGTACTAACGGTTGTATTTTCCCTGTTCGTAAGGTTACCGAGTGAAGGGCTGCCATATGCTCCTTTTTTATTTGTGGCGTTGTTGCCATATATGTATTTAAATAGTGCAGTAAATGCTTCAACAAAATTAATTAATAGTTATGCTGGATTAATAAGACAAAGGAATTTCTACCGTCCATCTTTGGTCTTTATTAAATTCATATCTGAATCGGTAAACTTTGGTTTTGCACTTATTGGATTATTGGTTGTATTACTTTTCTATCAAATATTCCCGGGTGTGAATGCTCTTTATGCAATACCTATTTTAGCTATTCAAATGCTTCTAATCCTTGGTGTTATGTTCTTCTTATCAGCTACGAATGCATACGTACGTGATGTCGGGATGGTTGTCCCATTAGGGGTTCGGATGTTGCGTTATTTATCGCCTATTATGTATTCGTATCATGCGATTCCAATCCAGTATCAACCATACATGGCTCTTAACCCATTAACAGGGATATTTGATGGCTATAGACAAGCACTATTGCATAACCAGCCACCTGATATGATGTTATTGCTGTACTCGTTCGTTTTTAGTCTGATTGTCTTTATTATTGGTTGGGTAACTTTTATGAAGCTTGAAAAGAATTTTGCTGATGTCGTATAGAAAGAGTGATATCATGAGTGATTGTGTAATCCGAGTTGAAAACGTTGGAAAGTTATATCCGAAACAAGTGACAAAGCTCCATACCTTTAGGGAGAGATTATTAAAGAAGAATCAAGACTTTGAAGGGCAATGGTCTTTAAAAGATGTTTCTTTTGATATAAATGCGGGTGAATCCGTTGCGATACTAGGTGGAAATGGATCTGGTAAAAGTACTCTATTAAAAGTAATCCTTGGAGTAACAGCTCCAACAACGGGTTCGATTACTGTTGATGGGACAATTGGCGGCCTAATAGAGTTAGGAGCAGGCTTTCATAAGGAGCTATCAGGTAGAGAGAATATTTATATGAATGGTGTTGTCTTAGGTCTGAAAGAAAAGGATATTGACTTAATTATAGATGACATTATTGAATTTGCTGAGCTAGAGGATCATATTGATAAACCAATTAAACAATACTCTTCAGGAATGAAAGTAAGGCTTGGTTTTTCTATCGCTATTCATGTAAATTCAGATATTATTTTACTGGATGAGGTTCTAGCTGTAGGGGACAAGCGCTTTAAGAAAAAAGCGATGAATGCGATTAGAAAGTACACCAAAGGTAAGACGGTTATTTTCGTATCTCACAGTGCGCATCAAGTCAGAAGGTTATGTAAAAAAGCGATCGTGTTAGATAAAGGACAAATCGTCTATATGGGCGAAACAGAAAAAGCTATTGAGTTTTATGAAAATAAAGTTGTTGATGGATTAGAATTAGCGAAATAAAAAGGAGAGCCAAATGCGGCTCTCCTTTTTACATTCCTATGATTTATTCATCATTTTCACTCTCAGTCTCAGGCGACTTTTCAGCAAAAACAGCTCGTACATTCCGATTACTGTTCATGGAAATAGAAACTGTCTCACTTCTTCCTGATACATCGCCTTCCCAACGAACAAACTCCCAACCATCTGCAGGTGTAGCTGTTAATGTTACTGACGTTCCCTCTGTATGAGTAGAACCACTGCGGTCGGTACTGATCGTTCCGCTACCGCTTGTTGCGGTAGAAAGTGTGAATTGTTTTGGTTCTGGCTTTGGCTCAGGCTCAGGGTCTTCCTTAGCAAAAATAGCTCTCACTGTCTTATTGCTATCCATTGTAACGGTAGTCGTTCTAGATGTCCCACTTGCAGCACCTTCCCAACGAACAAACTTCCAACCGGAATTAGGTGCAGCAGTTAACGACACGCTCGTACCGCTCTTAAATTGGTTGCCAGATTGGTTCTTGGTTATTTGTCCCCCTTCAGCAACGCTTAACGAGAGCGTATAAGTTGGTGTCTGTGGCTGCGGTTGTGATTCGGTTTGCTCAGGTCTAGATTCAGGTCTAGGTTCAGGTTCAGGTTCAGGTTCTGGCTCAGGCTCATTTTGAACAAAGACTGCACGTATCGATTTGTTGTTGTCCATTGTTACTGTGATACGTTCATTAGAAGATGTTTCGGAACCTTCCCATCCTTTGAACGTCCACCCATTACTAGGGCGGGCTGTTAAAGTGACCGTATCCATATGCGAATAGGTTGAAGCGAGTGAGCTTCTAATAATCTGTCCTTCTCCTGATAGATCCAAGGCTAATGTGTGAGTTGTCTCTTCTTCAAAGATAGCGCGAATGTTAAGACTCTCTGTGATTGTTATAGTAGAAGGATTTGTCTCTCCCTCTAAGTCGCCTTCCCAACGAACGAACTTCCAACCCTCATGAGGCTGTGCCTCAATCGTAATCTCAGAATCGGGAGGAAAGGATTGTTGGTCAGGTGAAACGACGACATTTCCTTGTCCTGTTATTTCATAATCAACGATCTTATTTTCTCCTTCTACAACAAAGCGAACCCTCTTGATGAAATCCTCATACCTAATTAGTAAAGTTGTTCTTCCTTCTTCTAAAGCGGTAAAGACTGTTTCGAGTCCTTCTGTCGTATCGAGTTCCCCTATTTCATTGTCCATAGACCATTCTGGATGGAAGTCCATCGGTTCTCCATCGGCATCAAATCCTTCAATGGATAATGATAGGGTTTGTCCAATTGCTAATGGATCAATTTCCTCTGGTGTAACGATAATCTCTTCTAATACTTGTTCTTGAACTTCAAGCTTTCGTTTCTTAGTAAAGTCGCCGATATGAGCTGTTACAACCGTTTCCCCAAGCTCATGGGCCAAAAATTCAACATCATCACTATCTTCCGTATCTTCAATCGTTCCAACGGACTCATCTTCCACACTCCATTCTGCTGAAAGGGGAATCGTTTCACCAGATTCCTTCTCCCAAGTTAATGATAATGTTCGACTATAACCAGGCTGTACAAATCTTCGAGACTTGATTCTAATCGATTCATCTAGTGATTCGTATGTAGCTTCTAATTCAGAGGAGTTTGTCGCTGCAACTCCATCGTGTAGGACCGCTAATGCTTCGATCACTTTCTCTTGATTAACATAAAGAGTTGATAAGTATGAGTAAAAACTCTCTTCCGTTGAGCGTAACTCAATTCCTTCTAAAAGTGTTCCCTCCGCTTCATCCCAATAAGATAGGGCGATATAGCTTTCGGCAAGACCGAGTCTCGCGTTCACATTTAAAGGGTCTAATTCCAATGCATTAAGATAAGCTTCAATGCTATTCTCATAATCCTCTTGTTCAAAGTGTTCTTTTGCGATTTGTAACTGCTTAGTTAAATTGTCTGATTGGATGGCATTGACAGTATAAATACCCATAAGTGAAATGACGACAATACCAGACACAATCAATAAGATAAACTTTTTGTCCATTCTTTGAGAGACACCTCATTTCCTCTTAATTCTAGTACTATTTATTATAATGAAAATACCTATTTTAGGAAAGAAGATTCATTGAAATTGTCGTTTATTGTTTGATATTGTAAGGTTATGAGAAAAAGTAGTAACAAAAATGTAAATGAATCTCTCTTTCAACTGCGTTTTTTATTGTGATAAGATAGAGTTTGTTATTAAAAAAATGAGGTGTAACGAATGAAAAATCGAATCAATATTGCTATCGACGGTCCGGCGGGCGCTGGGAAAAGTACCGTTGCCAAAATGGTTGCAGAACAACTTTCGTTTTTATATATTGATACAGGTGCCATGTATCGAACACTTGCCTATGCTGCCTTAAAAAATCAAGTTGATGGGAATGATGGAGCAGCGTTAAAAGAGCTCCTTGATCAGATGAAGATTCAGTTAGTTAATGAAAAAGAAGGAACAAAGGTCCTGTTAAATGATCAAGACATCACAATGGACATTCGTACAGCGGAAGTGAATAAGCAAGTGCCACTTGTCGCAAGCCATGAAGCAGTCAGACTAGAAATGGTTGAGCGTCAACGAGTTCTAGCAAATGAAGACAATTCTATTTTAGATGGTCGAGATATTGGTACACACGTATTACCAGATGCTGAAGTGAAAGTGTTCCTAACTGCTTCTGTCGACGTACGTGCGGAACGCCGCCATGAAGAGCAACTGAAAAAGGGCATGCTTTCTGACTTAGAAGAGTTGAAAAAAGAGATCGCTAAGCGAGATGAGTTAGATTCAACTAGAGCGGTTGCACCTTTACGTAAAGCTGATGACGCAATTGAGATAGACACGACGTCATTAACGATTCCTGAAGTCGTAAGCGCGATTATCGATTTAGTGAAGAAGCCAGTATCGCGATAGTAATAAAAAGCAGAATGAAAACCAATCCGGTTACTCATTCTGCTTTACCTTTTAATTATCTAATTGTAAATGCTCACGTAACTCACCACGAACACGCGCTAACTCATCATCAGGAACAATTAAATAATAAATTCCATCAATCTGTGTACCGTCGCCGTGGATTTCCATTTGCTCGACATTATGCCGAGCATCACGATATTTAGATTGAATTGTCCACATACCATCTAAATCCAAATCGGTTCTTACAGATTTACCGACCTCACTCAAAATACTTCCAACTCTTGTTATAGAACTTATTTGTGCACCTTCTTGGATCACAGCATCAACAATTTGACGCTGTCGATCATTCCGACCAAAATCTCCACGTGGATCATCGTAACGCATTCTCGAGTAAGCTAGAGCTTCCTCACCATTTAAGAATAGCTCTCCTTCAGGGAACGAATGTCGACTATAATCAAAAGCAAAATCATTATAAACCGTTACTCCGCCTAGAGCATCAACCAAGCCTTGGAACCCTTCCATATTGATACTCACATAATGATCGATTGGAATATCAAGAAAATTCTCAACTGTATCCATCGTCATTTCAACACCGCCAAATGCATACGCATGGTTAATTTTATCAACTGTGCCTCGTCCAACAATCTCCGTACGTGTATCACGCGGAATACTTAACATTTTAACCGATTGATCTTCAGGGTTTACCGTCATCACTATGATCGTATCAGATCTACCAGAATGGTGGTCTCCTCTAGAGTCTACCCCGGCAATTAAGAAAGATATCGGTTCTTGATTTTCGACATCAACTTCTTTTTCTCGCTTCTCCGTGACACGCTCAATCGGTTCGTGGATTTCTTTAACCGTGTCAGTCACAGATTTATATAAATAAAAACCGTAAGCAGTAGCTGCTAGAAACAATACACCGAAAATAAGACCCAGTGTAATGAGTGTCTTCTTTTTCATGTTTGAATGCCTCTTTCCCTTTAAAATTGGAATTACCAAAAAACTAGTATAGATTTCTTATGTAATTATAGATAAATTGTAAGTAAGGAGCAATAAGTATCAATAGAATTATACAGTTTTTGGAATGAACTTTTTAATTTGATATATACAAAAGGATTTCACTAAAAATGTAATAGTGAAACTAGAATTGTGGATTACTGAGTGCCTGGAAGATACGACGTAGTATAGCCGTATATCCGGTGTGATAAATTAATTCCCTTACAAGGATATTAGTATTTTCCAAATAACTAGTATAGATTCCCTATGAAATGTTGGTTACATTGTAACTGATAAGTAATAAAAATATCTACAGAAACTGACAATCTGTGATATAATCCTCAGTATTGCAGTTTAAAATATTAGGAGGTCAATTACCAATATGGAAGAAACGATTAGTTTAAAAGAGATCTTTCAAACGTTAAAAAGACGTATAAAGCTTCTCATCATTATCCCTGTTATTGCTGTATTAGTTAGTGCGCTTGTAAGTTATTTCTTATTAACACCAATATATCAAAGCTCTACGCAAATTCTCGTCAACCAAACTCAACAAGATCAAACGTTTAGTCAAAATGATATTCGAACAAACGTTGAACTTATAAATACTTATAACGTCATCATTAAAAGCCCAATTATTTTAGAAAAAGTCATTGAAGAAGCAAATCTATCCGAGTCAGTTGGAGCGTTAAATAGTAAGGTGACTGTCGGAAGTCAAAATAATTCGCAAGTAGTTAACATTACTGTTCAACACGAACAACCATCAACGGCTGCTCACATTGCTAATACAATCGCTACTGTATTCCAACGTGAAATTGTTTCAATTATGAACGTGGATAATGTAAGTATCCTTTCTCAAGCTCAAGTAAGTGATTCGCCTTCACCGATTAAGCCAAACCCGGAATTAAATATAGCGATTGCTTTTGTTGTTGGGTTAATGGCTGCAGTTGGACTTGCGTTCTTGCTTGAATTCCTCGATACAACGATGAAGACGGAAAAAGATATAGAGGATACTCTTGACCTTCCTATACTAGGTGTCGTTGCAGCGATGGATGATCAAAAAGTTGGGAAAAAAGGAAAGAGAGGGGGAGCAAAACGTGTCTCGTAAAAGTAAAAACACACATACAAAGTTACAGCGTAACCTAATTACAGAATTAGGGACTAGCTCACCTGTCTCTGAGCAGTACAGAACTCTACGAACGAACATTGAATTTTCTGCGGTAGATAAAGAAATTAAAACAATTTTAGTTACATCAGCAGGACCGGCAGAAGGAAAGTCAACGACAGCTGCAAACCTTGCTGTTGTCATGGCTCAAAACGGAAACTCAGTTCTGTTAGTAGATGCCGATTTACGAAAACCTACAATGCACTATACATTTGGGGTCTCGAACATGCGTGGGTTAACGAATGTCATCACGAAGCAAGGAAGTTTAGAAGAGGTAGTGCAAGAAACGAAAGTGGAGAATCTTTCCCTTTTGCCTTCTGGTCCGATCCCTCCAAACCCAGCTGAGTTATTAAACTCGAGAATGATGGGTTTAATCTTTGAGCGTGCAAAAGAGATATTCGATACAATTATCATTGACTCCCCACCTGTAATGGCGGTAGCCGATGCTCAAATTTTAGCGAGTAAGTGTGATGGTACGGTACTTGTTGTTTCAAGCGGAAAGACAGAACGAGAAGATGTAAAGAAAGCAAAAGATCAGCTTCTTAATTCGAAAGCAACCATCCTAGGTGCAGTATTAAACAATAAGAAGATTGAATCAGGAAGCTATTATTACTATAGCTCAACTTCAAATTAAATAGTTTCGGATCTAGAGGTTACTGAAAAGGCAGATTAGCTAATCAGTAACCTCTGTTTATAGTAATGATCGATAATTTTTGTCAGTTTGAGGAGGGGAACGAATGATTGATATTCACTGTCATATCCTACCTGGTGTAGATGATGGACCGAAAACCGTTGAAGAAAGCTTGAAATTAGCTAGATTAGCAGAATCAGAAGGGATTACGAAAATCATTGCGACACCTCACCATCAGCATCCTTCTTTTGAGAATAGCGGTTTCTCTGTCATTAGAGAAGTAGAACAATTGAATCATAAACTGAAGGAAGCAAATATTAATATAGATGTGATTCCATCCCAAGAGGTTCGTTTGCACGGTGCAATGATTCGATATTTGGAATTAGGGGATGTTCTGCCAATGACACCAGGCAGTTCATATATTTTAATAGAATTCCCTTCAAATAGTATTCCTCATTACACATCAAGATTATTTTATGATTTGAAACTACAAGGTTATACACCGATTATTGCACATCCGGAACGAAACAAAGTGTTGGTAGAAGATCCTGTGATGCTTTTTGACTTCGTCAAAAATGGGGTTCTCACGCAAATAACCGCTGGGAGTTTGACAGGTCACTTCGGGAAAAAAGCAATGAAATTCACTGAGCAATTACTAGAATCTAACTTGACTCATTTTCTAGCTTCAGATGCACATAATTGTTATGAGAGACCTTTCTTATTAACTGAGGCTTATGCTGCAGTAGAAGAGCTATTTGGGATTGATATGGTGTACCATTTAAAAGAAAATGCAGAGTTGCTTGCTAGTCAACAGCATGTTCAAGTCTTGCCTCCTGAGCCAATTAGAAGAAAAAGACGTTTTTTTGGTTTGTTATAAGACCTAAGAACCGATATTTTAAATGAAGCCAATTTACTGGCTTTTTTTTATGACTATTTTCATAGCGCTTTCATAGAGGGAACTACGAAAATTGTCGAATGATAGGGTACGGAACTTGTTGAATTATGTATCTTAAACAACTACAATGATAAAGTGTAATCCATAGTGTTATTGCTTTTGTAACAAGGCTTCGTGATCACTCAAAAACCGAAAAATTGGAAAAGATAATTCGACAAAATGTATGTTACGATAGATAACAGACTAACAAGGTTACACTAATGAATAATATCTAGATCTTTTAGACCATTCTAAGTTGAAGATAACTTTATCATAGTGACTATAGTAAAAAAGACAGAACAAGAGCATCTACATACCTCTTGTTTCTTTTATTGCAAAGGATATGTGAAACTATGAAAAATCTTGATGAAATGCCAAAATCAATAAAGAAAGCAATTCGTTATATAAAACAAGATGCACCAGTAGAGAAACTTGAAGCGATTCAGATGCTACTGCAACAAGCGATAGAAACGAGAAAACAAGAAGACACGCGTTAAAAAACCAAAAAGAGACTTGGCAATGTCTCCTTGCCGTTATCGCTGGAGGCACTCGATCACGCTGTGGGTTCTAAAGAACCTTAGACGCAATTGTCGTCACTGGTGTGGTGTGAGGAGGGGTTAGATGCCTCTTATTTTTATAAATTTAGTTTATGTGAAGCCTTAAGCTACTAGTCTTACAATTAAGTCTAATAGCTTAAGGCTTTAATAGTATTCAGGATAAACAAGTTACAGGGGGTAAATAAATTGAAAAAAGTTAGAAAAGCGATTATTCCAGCAGCAGGGCTAGGAACGAGATTCCTACCTGCAACAAAAGCGATGCCAAAGGAAATGCTTCCAATCGTTGATAAGCCAACGATTCAATACATTATCGAGGAAGCTGTCGAGTCTGGAATCGAGGATATTATTATTGTTACGGGTAAAGGAAAGCGTGCGATTGAAGATCACTTTGATCATGCATTTGAATTAGAACAAAACTTAATTGAAAAAGAAAAATTTGCTCTATTAGATAAAGTACAAGCAGCTTCAAAAGTTGATATTCACTATATCCGTCAGAAGGAACCAAAAGGATTAGGACATGCTGTCTGGTGTGCTCGGAAGTTTATTGGGAACGAGCCATTTGCTGTTTTACTTGGTGATGATATCGTTCAAGCTGAGACGCCATGCACGAAGCAATTAATTGATGTGTATAACGAAACAGGTTCTTCGGTTATTGGTGTTCAAACTGTACCAGAAGATCAAACACATCGGTATGGGATTGTTGATCCGATTTCGCAAGAGGGCAGAACGTATCAAGTGAGTAACTTTGTTGAGAAGCCGAAGCAAGGTACAGCACCGTCCAACCTAGCGATTATGGGTCGTTATTTGTTAACACCGCAGATTTTCTCTCTACTAGAAAGCCAAGAAACAGGTGCAGGGGGAGAAATTCAATTAACAGACGCCATTCAACGTTTAAATGAACAACAGTATGTCTATGCATATGACTTTGAAGGTGAGCGTTTTGATGTTGGGGAGAAGTTTGGTTTTGTATTAACGACGTTGAAGTTTGCTTTGCAAAATGATGAGTTAAGTACACCGTTGCTTAATGAGATGGAAGAGCTTCTTAAAAAGAGTAAGTTGACTAACTAATTTTGAAGAAGGGGATCATTACTTTCCCCTTCTATTTTACTGTTAAGGCCTAAATAAAGCCTTAACCTATGATTCTTCAAAGACAACTCAGAGGGATAATAGCTTAAGGTTTTATACATTACGAACGGTTTTTTTATAGAAAGGGGAACATTACATGTCATATCGAAAACGAATAGCTGCTTTGATGATGGTCGATTCAGTTATTGTGCTAACCGCAATCTTTATTAGTCATTTCTTATTACTTCCGCTAGAAAATCCTTTTACGGTCGTCCTATTTGTTAGTGCGATTACATTACTTATTAGCCATCATCTATTTGCAGCTAAGTACAAGCTTTATAAAAAAGTTTGGCAATATGCGAGTATGTCAGAGCTAACTGGAATCTGTAAAGCTGTGACGTTCTCAGTGGTTGTAACGGGAGCTGTCCAACTCATCTTCTTCCAAGATATCGCTCTACGAACACTAGCGATTACGTGGATGATGCATATTCTTTTTATTGGTGGTTCGCGTTTTTCTTGGAGATTATATCGAGACCACTATATTCAACCAGCAAAAGGGAAAAACAATACATTGATTATCGGTGCCGGCGCAGCAGGTACAATGGTGGCTAGACAGCTTCAGCAAAGCCAAGAATCTGACTTAACTCCCGTTGCGTTTATTGACGATGATATAAATAAGCAACATTTAGAAGTATTAAATCTACCCGTTGTCGGTGGGTTCCAAGAAATTGTATCCACAGTAGAAAGATTAAAGATTGAACATATCATTATAGCTATCCCTTCCCTAAGTAGAAAAGAATTAAACACCATTTTTGAAGAATGTTCAAAAACAAAAGCAAAAACACAAATTCTCCCTCGTATTGAGGATATTATGTCTGGAAAAGTTTCCGTTAACCAATTCCGTGATGTAGAAGTTGAGGATTTACTAGGACGTGAGCCTGTTGAACTCGATGTTGCCGGTATTGAGAAGTATGTAAAAGGAAAGACCGTACTTGTTACGGGAGCAGGCGGGTCAATTGGATCAGAGATTTGCCGTCAGCTATCCATTTTTGAACCAAAAGAGCTCGTTTTACTAGGACATGGTGAAAACAGTATTTATTCGATTGAAATGGAATTACGAAGAACGGTACCTGAGTTAAATATCTCAACTGAAATTGCCGATGTACAAGACCGAGATAAAATGTTTTCGATTATGGCGAAGAGAAAACCACATGTTGTTTATCATGCTGCTGCTCATAAGCACGTTCCATTGATGGAGCGTAATCCGGAAGAAGCAGTTAAGAACAATGTGATTGGAACAAGAAATGTTGCTGAAGCAGCAAGTGAAGCTAAAGTAAATACATTTGTGATGGTTTCAACGGATAAGGCAGTTAACCCAACAAGTGTCATGGGAGCGACAAAGCGAATTGCTGAGATGGTTGTCCAGCATATGGATATGATTAGTGATACTAGATTCGTAGCTGTTCGCTTTGGGAATGTACTTGGTAGTCGTGGGAGTGTCATTCCTTTGTTTAAGCAGCAAATTCAAAATGGTGGACCGCTGACGGTAACCCATCCGGATATGGTTCGTTATTTTATGACCATACCTGAGGCTTCTCGATTAGTATTACAAGCTGGGGCACTTGCTGAAGGTGGAGAAGTGTTTGTGCTTGATATGGGTGAGCCGGTGAAGATTGTTGATTTGGCTCGGAACCTTATTAAGTTGTCGGGTTATACGGAAGATGAGATTCCGATTGTGTTCTCTGGGATGAGACCTGGGGAGAAGATGTTTGAGGAGTTGCTTGGTGCGGATGAAGTGCATAGTGAGCAGGTTTATCCGAAGATTTACAGAGGTAAGACACCTGAGGTTAATATTAATGTGACTTATGATTTGGTGGAGAGGTTTGAGGACCAGGATCGTGAGCAATTAAGATCAGAGTTATTGGATATAGCCAACTTTAGGGTGGATGAGTTAAGGGTTTTAACTGGAATCAAATAAACGATATAATAATAGGGTATTTAAAAAAGGGGCAATAAGTTAAGCCCCTTTTTCTTTTGAAAATTACTCGATTTAATAAAAAAGTGTTTAGTAGATTAGTAGTTCATTGGTAGTTAATAAATAATCCAGTTAAGTATTAAACAACTAAGCATTACAACTGATTGTATCAAAAAAGTTAAAACGAAATGACTTAATTCTTATAACTTTAAAGAGGCATAACATGATGGAATGGAGTCTAAGTAATGAATAACAACCTTCTTATCATTGGCGCAGGGGGACATGGGCAAGTAGTTCAAGATATAGCAAGTGCAATGAACCAATTCGAAAAGATAGATTTTTTAGATGATAATTCAAGTTTAGCAATTGGTAAATGTGATAACTTTAATGAATATATTAATGAATACTCATATGCCTTTGTAGCTATTGGAAACAATGAACAGAGAAAAGTTTGGAGTAGTAGATTGATTGCAGCAGGTTTCAAACTTCCTGTGTTGATTCATCCTACGTCATATAAAAGCCCACTGGCGAAAGTTGGGATTGGTTCAGTTATATGCGCAAAGGCTGTAATCAATACGAATGCAATAATTGAGAATGGATGCATTATTAGTATTGGTGCATTAGTGGATCATGACAGTTTGATTAGTGAATACTCACATATTAATTCGGGTGCAATTATTAAAGCTGGTTGTATAGTAGAAAACCTTAAAAAGGTTGAGGCCGGAATGGTGTTTACAAATAAAAGGGAATTAGAAGAACATAAATTAGAAGTTGGAGTGTGAAACAATGTATTTTAAATTTAAAAGATTAATAGATATTGTACTTTCACTAATTGGGATGGTAGTTTTATCTCCTATTTACTTAATACTTATTTTAGCAATTAAATTAGAATCAAAAGGTCCGGTGTTATTCAAACAAAAACGAGTGGGTATTAACAAAACTCACTTCAACATCCTAAAGTTTCGTACTATGAGAATAGATACACCAAAAGATACTCCAACCCATCTTTTGAAAAATCCAGACCAGTTTATTACAAAGGTAGGTAAGTTTCTTAGGAAAACATCATTAGATGAATTGCCTCAAATCTGGAATATCTTTGTTGGTCAGATGAGTATTATTGGTCCGAGGCCAGCGTTATGGAATCAGTATGACCTTATTGAAGAACGGGATAAATATGGGGCAAATGATGTACCACCAGGGTTAACAGGGTGGGCCCAGATCAATGGTAGAGATGAGCTTCCGATAGAAGAGAAGGCTAAGTTAGATGGTGAATATGTCGAAAGAATTGGATTGAAGATGGATATGAGATGTTTTTTCGGTACGATTGTTAGTGTGGTTAAGAGTGATGGTGTGGTTGAAGGTGGAACGGGTTCTAAAGAGAAAGAGAAAAAAACAAGGGAGTCCATGTAACAATGAAAAGAATCTTAGTTACCGGAAAAAATAGTTACATTGGGAACCAATTTGAAGAATGGGTCAACCAGTATAAAGACCATTATATGATAGATAAAATTAGTGTTAGAGACTTAGAATGGAAGGACACTGATTTCTCAGCATACGATACAATTTTACATCTTGCTGGAATTGCTCATGTGTCACGCGATCCTAAGATGGAAGAGTTATACTATAAGGTGAACTGTGACTTGACTATAGAGTTAGCAAAAAAAGCAAAATCAGAAGGTGTAAAACAATTTATTTTCTTGAGCAGTATCATTGTTTATGGAGAGAGTTCGACGACAGAGAAAGTAATTAACCGTAATACGGTCCCCATTCCTAGTAATTTCTATGGAAATAGTAAGTTACAAGCGGAAAGAAAAATCAATGAATTAGTAGATGATAATTTTAAAATTGCTATTATTAGGCCTCCAATGATCTACGGTAAGGGATCTAAAGGAAACTACCCTAAACTAGCAAAGGCTGCGTTGAAAGTGCCTTTCTTTCCTGACATTGAAAATGAAAGAAGTATGTTGCATATTGATAACTTGTGTGAATTTATTAGAATTATTATAAATAATAAGGAAGAGGGATTGTTTTTCCCACAAAATAATCAGTATACAAAGACAAGTGAGCTTGTGAGATTGATTGGTGAAGCGCACGGGAAGCAGGTTAAACTTACGAAAGTTTTTAACCCTTTAATAAAACCTCTTATTGGAAGGGTAGAGATCCTCAATAAGTTGTTTGGAAATTTAAAATATGACCATGAGATCAGTGGTTACAAAGATGACTATATCGTTAAAAGTTTTGTAGATAGTATCAAACATACAGAACATTAAATTTATCTACAAACTATGTGTTCTTTTTAGGGGGCTTAAAATGAATCCAGAAGTTACGGTTTTAATGAGTGTTTATAACGATAAAAAGTATTTAGTGGAAAGTATTGAGAGTATCCTAACCCAATCATTTGAGAATTTCGAATTCCTTATTATTGACGATGCGTCTAACGATGGAAGTTCTGCGATACTTGAAACGTATGCGGAAAAGGATGAACGGATCAAACTAGTTAAAAATAAAGAAAACAAAGGATTAAGTTACAATTTAGCTGAGGGAGTGAATATGGCTCAAGCTCCTTGGATTGCACGAATGGATGCAGATGATATTGCTTTTACGGATCGACTAGCGTTGCAAATGGACTATATAAAAAACAACCCTAATACTGACGTGGTCGGAAGTTATGTAATAGATATTGACGAAGATGGGAATGAAATTGAATTAAGAAAAGTACCAACCTCTCATGAGAAGATATCTAAATTAATTTGGACTTGCCCATTTATCCATCCTTCAGTTCTATTTAAAAAAGAAGCGGTTAAAAGAGCTGGCTCCTATGATAAAAATTTAAGGCGACGTCAAGATTATGATCTATGGTTTCGGTGTCAGGAAGCAAATCTTAAGTTTCAGAATTTAGACAGAGCTTTACTTTATTACAGGTCAACAGATGAGTATTATAAGAAAAACAATCTGAAAGTTCAATTTCAACAAGCCGCGATGGGATTTCATGGTATTAGAAGAGTTAAGGCATCTCCGTTAGCTTATATAGGAATTACAGTTGCTTTTCTAAAGGGGATACTCCCGAGTAAAATTAGAAAGCCTATGAATAGACTCTTAAAAAGAGTAGACCCTAGGAGGGCTTAGATGCTATCAACAAAAGATATACTGTCTAGATAATATTTAATTTATTAATTATTACTTAATTAATGCTTATTAGAAATTAGTTATTTTATCAGTGGTTAATCCGAAGTTAAAATTTTTACTATATTAAAGGTGATTTAGCATGAATATATTATATGTATCAAAATTGGAAGGTCACAAGTGGCAAGGTCCAAATCAAAGTGTTCCGAACCAAATTGCAGCACAATCAAAATATGATAATGTATTTTGGTATAATATCAATGAGGTAAAGAAAGATGAATGGACAGATAGAATAAATTGCTATAACCTTAAAGACTATCCAGAGAAAAAACTCGAAGCTCTTCCTGCCCCTTTTAACAAACCTGATTTAGTAGTTTTTCAAGGTGCTTATGAATACCCTTTTTGCAAATTGGTTTATGATGTATGGAATGCTGAAACACCATATATTGTTATACCTAGAAGCGCTCTAACAGCCCAGGCACAGTATAAAAAAAGGATAAAAAAAGCTGTGGGCAATGTTTTATTTTTTAATAAGTTTCTTAAGAAAGCAAGTGCAATACAATATCTAACAAATAATGAGTTAAAGGAATCTGGTTTAATGTGGAATGAAAATGCAATTATTATTCCCAATGGCATTGAAATAAAAAAAGAAACTAGAATTTTTGATAATGATCCTAAAAAAGTAGGAGTTTTTATTGGTAGAATAGACCCTTACCAAAAAGGATTAGATTTACTAATTGAAGCCTGCTCACAGATTCGTGAAGAATTATTATCAGAGGGATGTTTGATAAAATTATATGGACCAGATAGATATAGTTTAAAAGATGATTTAATAAAATCAGTGGAGGAAAAGAACCTTCAGAGCATTATTTCATTTCATGATGCTGTTTTTGATAAAGAAAAAGAGAAAATTCAATTGGAAGCAGACTTTTTTATACTCACATCCCGTTTTGAAGGGCACCCAATGGGATTAATTGAGGCACTCTCTTACGGATTACCGTGTTTTGCTACCGAAGGTACTAATATGAGTGAGGAAATTGAAGGCGCAAATGCAGGGTGGGTTGCAAATAATACTGTTGAATCAATAAAGATGGGTCTGTTAAGGTTGCTTGCAGAAAATTGGAGGTTTGAAGATAAAAGTAATGCTGCAAAAATACTGGCTAGAAAGTATGATTGGAACGCATTAGCTAAAGAGACCAATCGGCGATATAATTTATTGATTAAATAATAAAATTTAAAAATAAATTCGTAGAAGAAAAAAATTCCTTAATTTGGAAGTGGAGTAATGTTTTTTTATTTTGTATTAGCATTAATAGTAGGGGTTTTTGCTGAATTATCCGTAAAGACAAAATCAAAAGTTGTGAAGGTATTAAGTACTTTAGTAGTGATAATTTTACCTTCATTTTTCTTTGCAGTGAGATTTGGTATAGGAACAGATTACTTTTCCTATTTAAGAATCTTTGAGCGAATCAACAATGGAATTGAAAGTAGAATGGAATGGGGTTATTTCACTCTAAATTACCTTGTAGCTAAATTAAATGGAAACATAGAGATTGTTTTTTTTATAACTGCAATATTGATGATGGCCTTCGTTTTTTATTCGATAAAAAGTTTTAATAATTACTTCAGTACTGGTGTCTCAATGTTTATTTTTATGCTGTTATATTATCAAATGTCATTCAATACTGTAAGACAAGCTTTAACGATGGCGATTATTTTATATAGTATTAGATTTATAACTGAAAGAAAATTATTGAAATTTATCATTCTTGTTATTTTTGCTTCAAGTTTCCATATTTCAGCTTTATTATTTCTCCCTATTTATTTTATTTACGGCATTATTGGTAATAAGAAAAGGAAATTATTTCGTTATTCTTTATATATTTTGATATTAATTATAATATTTAGTTTAGGTAATCTTATTTCCCCTATACTAAACTCGAGTGGGAATTTAGAGTATTACAGCAAATATCTTGAAAATGAAAACACTAATGCTGGTTTAGGTTTTATAGTTAGGAGTCTTCCTTTTATTGCTTTTGGAGTTTATTTATTTAAAAAAGATAAATTTAACAGTAAATTTACAATATATTTTTCAATTTATATGTTGAGTCTTTTGTTGAAATTTACTAGCTTTATTGGTGCTGACTATATTGGTAGAGTATCTTGGAACTTTGAGATAGTACTCATCATTCTAATTCCGTATTATATAAGGCTTCTAAACAAAAAAAGAGAATTATTTTTTAGTTGGGGTTTACTATGTTATATAGTTATTCATTGGTGGTATATCTATTTCTATATTGGAAGCCACGGCACGTTCCCTTATCAATGGATATATAGTAATTAAAATGTTACATCAAAGTGACAGGAGGTTGAAAATATTGAGTGGAATTCCATTTTTTAGTGTTGTAATTCCTACCTATAATCGTTCAAATTTGTTAAAAGAAGCTATTGATAGTGTACTAAACCAATCTTTTAATGATTATGAAATTATAGTAGTAGATGATTATTCAACGGATGATACAAAAAAAGTTATTTCAGGTTATTCAGATAATAGAGTAAAGCTATTTATGAATGCAAGAAGTAAAGGTGGAGGAGGGGCACGCAATACAGGTATCTATAATGCTATGGGAAAATGGGTAGCTTTTTTAGATGATGATGATTATTGGCTACCAAATAAGTTAGAACTCCAATATCAAAAGATACTTAGGTTAGAAGATGACGTAGCAATATTATATAGTGGATACTCAAAATTCGACTTTGAAAATAATGAAGAAATTAGAAGGTTTTATCCTCAAAAAAGAGGATATATTTATAATGATCTTCTATACAAGAACTATATTGGTACATTCAGTACAATTGCAATTAGAAGAAATGAGTTATTGGAAGTTGAGGGCTTAGATGAAGTTCTAGAAGCACGACAGGATTTGGACTTATGTATAAGGATAGCAAAGAAAAATAATGTAGATTTTGTTAATGAATGTTTAGTAAGGTACAGATTTTCCAATGAAGATAGAATAACCCTTAATACAAAGAAGCGCCTACAAGGGAATTTGAAATTTGATAATAAATATATTCGTAAGCAAAAAGATGTTTCATTGAAACTAAAATGTTGTTCTAGTGCAAGGATCTTTGCTTTTGCTCTTATAGAAAGTCGATGGGATTTAGTTTTTAAGCATCTTTTAGGTGTCTCAATTTTACCTTTATTAGACATTAGGTATTTTCTATCAATAAACAAAATTATTTTGACATCAATAAGGAAATAATAATGATAAAAGTTTAATATCAAACTTTTAATATACACAGGATTCAATATATTAATAAACTAACTTCAGTACTAATAATATTAAATAGAGTAGTTAAAGAGAGAGGAAAATAATAGTGGACAAATATGTTTTAATAACAGGCGGGGAATTATTCAATAAAGGTGCACAATCTATGACTTTTGTTGCAGTAGATGAAGTTAAAAAGAGGTTTCCTAATAAAAAAGTTATTCTTCTTTCTAGTGCAGACTATGAGCGATCAGAGGATGAGAAGGGTCAATATAAATTTGAAATATTACCTTTTAATACAGGTATTAATCTAGAGTTATTAGGAGGTTTATATAAACTTCTTTGGAACGCTAAAGGAAACAAAAAGGACAAAAAGAATTATGAACCAATGTTAACTAAACTAAGAAGCATATTGAAAAATACAGACGCAATTATAGATATAAGTGGGTATGCCTTATCTTCTCAGTTTGGGGCTGGTAGATCATTTGGTTATCTTTCTAGAATTATGCTTGCGAAGAAATATAATATAAAAATGTACCTTATGCCTCAATCATTTGGCCCTTTTTCCTATAGCGGAGTAGGTAAAGTATTGATAAATTCTCTTATGAAGCAAAATATGAAGTATCCCGAAGTCGTTTATGCTAGAGAACAAGAGGGGTTTGAGCTATTAGAAAAGCAGTATTCCTTAAAAAATATAAAAAAGTCATTTGACTTAGTTCTATTAAATAAGGGAGTTGATTTAACTAATGTATATAATTCAGTTCCTATATTAAAGAACTTTGATGAGGTGGAAGGGGTAGCTATTGTCCCAAATATGAAAAATTTTAAGCATGGAAATACAAGTCAAGTTATGGCTTTATACGATAACATCATTAATAAATTGATTGGATCTGGGAAAAACGTTTATCTTATTCGTCATTCTTTTGAGGATATTGAAGCTTGTAAGATGATAAAAGAAAGGTTTAAAACTAATAATAAAGTGATTATGTATGGAGAAGATATGAGTTGCTTTGAATTTGACAAATTAGTTCAAAGGTTCGATTTTATTATAGGATCAAGATTTCACTCAATAGTGCATGCTTATAAAAATTCTATACCGTGTATTGCTTTGGGGTGGGCAACTAAATATCATGAATTGTTGAAAGCATTTAAGCAGGAAGATTACATTTTTGATGTTAGAGGAGATTTACAAGCGGATAAAGTAGAGCGCGCTTTAGACAAGATGCTGATGCAACATCAGAGTGAGTCTAATGTTATAAAAGATTCATTAATAAAATTACAAAACCATAATGTATTTGATGTGATTAAAAAGTAATATAATTTTTACGGGGGGGGGGATAATTTAAAAATTCCTCCCTTTGTCTTTTTATAATTTTTTATATTTTGATTAGTAACGTTTTATTCTAAATTATAATGAAAGTAAGAAGTGATATATTTGGAGAAATCATTAAAAAGTAAAACGGTCAAGGGAATTAAGTGGACTACATTAAATACAATCTTCAACTCATTTAGTTATCCTTTATATCAAGTGGTATTAGCCGTATTATTACTTCCTCAAGATTTTGCGTATATAGCGATAATAAGTTTATTTGTTACATTGTCTGTATTATTAAATAATTTAGGCATTGGAGAAGCAGTTATACAAAAGGATGAAGTAAACTCATCTCAACTTTCAACACTGTTTTATTTTAGTATTATTATTTCAATTATTATTGCTAGTATTCTATTTGTTACAGCTCCTTATATCGAATCATATTACGGTCTAGTTGAACTTGAAACTATAATACAATTAATTATTATTACTATTGTGCTTAATGGATCAAGTAGTATATTTAGAGTTTGTTTACAAAAAAATCTATTGTTTAAGGAATATTCATTAATACAAATTGTTAGGGTATGTACTGATATGGCTGTAACAATCGTTTTGATTTTACTTGGATATGGGATATTAGGGTATGTATACGGAACAATTGTTGCAACAATATTAAATACCATTCTATTAGTAATCTTTGCTCTGAAGAAAACAGAGATGAAAATATTACTACACTTTAATATTAAAGATGCGTTCCCTTTCTTAAACTTCGGAGTGTCTATATCTTTAAAAAAAATATTGACAGAAGTAAGCCATCGTATTGATGAAATCATAATAGGAGGTATGCTTGCTCCTGAGGTTTTAGGTGTTTACTTTTTTGGTAAAAATTTAATACTTCAGCTGCGTATTTTGATAACTAATACATTTGGACAAGTATTACTTCCAGTATTTTCGAAAATTAAAAAAGACATTGCCAAAATGAGAGAGGTATATAATAGAGTTTCTTATTTTGTAGCCATGATTTCATTTCCAGTTTTTTTAGGGATATCTCTTACAGCCCATTTATTTATACCTATTTTCTTTGGAGATGAGTGGATCGGAAGTGTTGGGGTTATACGAGTTCTTTCAATTGTAATGATATTCTTAGTCTTAACAGCTAATATAGCGACTTCATTACTATATGCTATTAATCGACCTGGCTTGGTATTATCTATAGATATAGTCACAACAATTATATATATAATTTTATTATATTTATTTGGCGATATAGGGCTTAATGTAATTTTAATGTTATATTCATTTTATATTATTCTTAAAACTACATTGTTACAATTTTTTGTAAGTAAAGGATTAGAATATGGCTTTTTATCTTATATTGTTAAACTAAAAAAAATATTCTTATCTACTACTTTAATGACATTAATTATATTAGTTATGCAACTTACTATTTTAAAGGATAGTGATTATCTAATACAATTATTTATTTCTGTCCTATTTGGGGCAATTAGCTATATTGCAATTCAGTTGCTTATTGATAGAAAAAATACTAGTGCTTTAGTAAAGGTTTTCTTAAAAAGAAAACTGAAAAAAGCTTCATAATTTCTAAGGAGCGTAAAACTTGCAGAAGATCAGGGACGGTTCTTATATGGGGCATTTGGAAGTTTTTTCTCGGATTTTACAACTTTAAGAGTAGTGTAAAAGATTAATATGGAAGAGACATATTTAATTCTGATATTAATTGTAAATTTTTGAATACCCTAGCAAGAAGGAAGTTTTAAAGTTTTTGTGTTCTATATTCTAAATTTAGATTAAAAATTCCTTCTTCTTATGCTTCTTGGAATGATCTCTAAATTAATATCCTAATACTTTAAATAGAACTCGTCCTAAGGCTTAATAGTACTTGTTATTAGACAATTTCTATTTGGTTTGCAATAAGGAAAAATTTCTGGTATAGAAGTAGACTAATTGTTGGCCAACAGTCTTTTCCGTAACATGGTAATAAAAATAAAAGTAGAGTTTTTAAAAAGCTTTTTGAAATGGTTAATATAAAAAATAGCATAAAAAAAGGTAGGAGATAATATGTACAAAATAGCAGTAGCAGGAACTGGCTATGTCGGCCTAGTAGCTGGCGTATGTTTTGCAGAAGTGGGGCATCAAGTAACTTGTGTCGATATAGATGAAAATAAAGTAAACAAGATGAAACAAGGCAATTCACCAATTTACGAAGCAGATTTAGAAGAATTAATGCAGAAAAACTATGATGCTAGAAGAATCGATTATACGACTGATTACAAATCAGCTTACAAAGACGCCGATGCAATCTTTATTGGGGTAGGAACTCCAGAGCAGCCAGATGGTTCTGCTAACCTTTCATACATTGCAACGGTAGCTAGACAAATTGCTGAATCAGTAGAAAAAGATTGTTTAGTCGTCGTTAAATCAACAGTACCGGTTGGAACAAATGACAAAGTAGAACAGTTTATTCAAGACTTTTTGGTTAATGATGTAAGAGTAGAAGTGGCATCAAACCCAGAGTTTCTAGCACAAGGATCAGCCGTACATGATACGCTATATGCGGAACGAGTTGTAATTGGGACTGAAAGCAAATGGGCTGAAGATATTCTTATGGGGCTATATGAGCCTTTCCACCTTCCCATTGTCTCTGTAAACAGACGATCAGCAGAAATGATTAAGTATGCTTCAAATGACTTTTTAGCTTTGAAAATCTCTTATATGAATGACATCGCCAACCTTTGTGAACTAGTTGGTGCTGATATTCAAGATGTAGCAAAAGGAATGAGCTATGACGAGCGTATTGGAAGTAAATTCTTAAATGCTGGAATTGGATATGGTGGATCATGCTTCCCTAAAGATACAAAAGCATTAGAAAATATTGCAAGGCAGAACGGTTATGAACTGAAAACCGTTAAAGCAGCGATTGATGTAAACCAGGAACAAAAGACAATGTTATATAAAAAAGCTAGACAAAGACTTATCACATTTAGTGGTCTAAAGGTAGCTGTTTTAGGATTGACTTTTAAACCTGGAACGGATGATCTTCGTGAAGCAGCTTCTCTTGAGAACGTTCCATTGTTATTAGAACAAGGGGCTGATATCTATGCGTTTGACCCTGTAGGTGCTGACAATTTTGCAAAAGTGCATCCAGAAGGTAAAAATGGTAAAGGAAGCATTACGTATGTTAGTAATGTAGAAGAAGCTTTAAAAGATGCGAATGTTTGTTTTATCTTTACTGAGTGGGGTGAAGTGAAGGCAGTTACACCTGAAGCTTATAAGGCATTGATGAGAACTCCTTTAGTGTATGATGGAAGAAATATCTACAAGGTGGCTGACATGCAAGAAGCAGGAGTGGAGTATCATTCTATTGGCCGAAAGCCAGCTAGTAGAGAAGCTGTAAAGGAGTCGAAGAGTAATGGATTACAAAGCATTGGATCCTAATAAAAAGTACCTAATTACAGGGGCAGCAGGTTTCATTGGTTACTTTTTATCTAAGAAACTATTAGAACAAGGCTGTACAGTCATTGGTGTAGATAATGTTAATGATTATTATGATGTCAATTTGAAACATACTCGCTTAGATCAACTAAAGCCTTTTGAGAACTTTACCTTTATTAAAGGGGATATTTCAGATAAAGAGTTAGTTACTAGGATCTTTGAAGAGAACAAGCCGAATGTTGTTGTGAATTTAGCGGCTCAAGCGGGAGTGCGTTATTCTATTGAGAATCCAGATGTTTATATTCAAAGTAATATTATTGGGTTCTATAACATCCTGGAAGCTTGTCGATACTATCCGGTTGATCATCTTGTCTATGCTTCATCTAGTTCGGTATATGGAGCAAATAAGAAGGTTCCTTTTGAGGAAACCGATTTTGTGGACAACCCAGTATCTCTTTATGCTTCTACGAAGAAATCAAATGAGTTAATGGCTCATACGTATAGTCATCTTTATAAGATTCCTGCTACTGGACTTCGTTTCTTTACTGTTTACGGACCTATGGGAAGACCAGATATGGCATATTTCGGTTTTACCGATAAGTATTTTGCGGATGAATCTATAAAGATCTTTAATAATGGTGACTTTGAAAATGACCTTTATCGTGACTTCACTTATGTAGATGATATTGTCATTGGAATTGAGCGACTCATTGGTAAACCGCCAGAGGCTGAACCTGTTTCTCATAAAGTCTTTAACATTGGAAATAACAATCCGGAGAAGTTGATGGCCTTTATTGAAACGTTAGAGAAGTGTTTAAGTAAGGCTACTGGTAAAGAAGTAGTATTTAAAAAGGACTTTGAGCCAATTAAGCCAGGCGATGTACCGGCTACGTATGCTTCCACGGATCAATTGCAAGAGGCTGTTGGGTTTAAGCCGAAGACATCGATTGAGGATGGGTTACAGAAGTTTGCTGATTGGTATGTGGAGTATTATAAGAAGCAGTAAGGATTGCTTAGGAATTTTGAGTTTTTAATTTGGTTAGCCGTTGAGCTTTATAGTTTGGCGGCTATATTTATTTGACTGTGTACTTTAACGCGGTAATGCGTTAAACATTTTTCTGTGGGAAAAGGTAAGTCCTTTGAGTAGCGTTGATTTTGTTATAAAATGTTTTGGAAGGTAATTGACAGAGAATCTGTTTAGTAGAAGATTAATGTTCAGCTAATACATAAAGGAAAAAGTAGGAGGAACTAAAGAAGCACGGGGACGGTTCTCTTGCTTTCCGATCTGAATTTATCGTGATGTAATATAATATAACTACATTTTTCCATTTAAATAACCAGATTAAGTGTTTGTAAGTCTATCAATAGAGTAGTATGCTCCGAATTATAATTAAGTTATGCAAGTAGCGTCATAATTGTTTGGACGTTTTTTATACTTTTTTAAACAAGATTAATTTTAATTAAGTAAAAAATCGAGGGGTAAACATGTACAAAATAGCAGTAGCAGGAACAGGCTATGTCGGCTTAGTAGCAGGAATTTGTTTTGCTGAAGTTGGCCATCAAGTAGCCTGCGTAGATATCGATAAAGAAAAAGTGAAATTAATGAAATCGGGAGTTTCTCCAATCTATGAAGCAGGATTAGAAGAGTTAATGCAGAAAAACTATCTTCTGGAAGAATCGATTATTCAACTGATTACAAATCAGCCTACAAAGATGCGGATGCCATTTTTATCGGTGTAGGTACTCCAGAACAGCCAGATGGTTCTGCTAACCTTTCTTACATGATTAAAGGTTCCTGTCACTCCTCGAAAAATGTCGATAGGCTAGAAGGTAAACGTTCTTAGTTCGATAGGGACGTTTTTTATGTATATTTATAGGTTACACATTAAATAAATTAAAAATCAGGAGGAATCCCCATGAGGAAGCATGGGGACGGTTCTCGTGCTTCCTAACTAACTGACACCTTTTAATACATATACATGTATAGATATATTTGTTTAGAGGGAGTTAAGTGGCTTGTTTGTTGACAATCGGATGATCTATATACTGGATCATTGACCAATGGAGCATGACTATGTGTAGAAGAGCACAAGAAGCACCCCTTTCTAGGCATTTGAATACCATATGATAATGCGTGCCTGGCACCACCCGAATTTTGTCGAGAATTTTGGGGATGAAATCCAATAATTGGAGGAAACGTATTGAATGTGAGTGTTCATCCTTTTTCTGGAAAGAAGAAGCACGGGGACGGTTCTCTTGCTTTCCGATCTGAATTTATCGTGATGTAATATAATATAACTACATTTTTCCATTTAAATAACCAGATTAAGTGTTTGTAAGTCTATCAATAGAGTAGTATGCTCCGAATTATAATTAAGTTATGCAAGTAGCGTCATAATTGTTTGGACGTTTTTTATACTTTTTTAAACAAGATTAATTTTAATTAAGTAAAAAATCGAGGGGTAAACATGTACAAAATAGCAGTAGCAGGAACAGGCTATGTCGGCTTAGTAGCAGGAATTTGTTTTGCTGAAGTTGGCCATCAAGTAGCCTGCGTAGATATCGATAAAGAAAAAGTGAAATTAATGAAATCGGGAGTTTCTCCAATCTATGAAGCAGGATTAGAAGAGTTAATGCAGAAAAACTATCTTCTGGAAGAATCGATTATTCAACTGATTACAAATCAGCCTACAAAGATGCGGATGCCATTTTTATCGGTGTAGGTACTCCAGAACAGCCAGATGGTTCTGCTAACCTTTCTTACATGATTAAAGGTTCCTGTCACTCCTCGAAAAATGTCGATAGGCTAGAAGGTAAACGTTCTTAGTTCGATAGGGACGTTTTTTATGTATATTTATAGGTTACACATTAAATAAATTAAAAATCAGGAGGAATCCCCATGAGGAAGCATGGGGACGGTTCTCGTGCTTCCTAACTAACTGACACCTTTTAATACATATACATGTATAGATATATTTGTTTAGAGGGAGTTAAGTGGCTTGTTTGTTGACAATCGGATGATCTATATACTGGATCATTGACCAATGGAGCATGACTATGTGTAGAAGAGCACAAGAAGCACCCCTTTCTAGGCATTTGAATACCATATGATAATGCGTGCCTGGCACCACCCGAATTTTGTCGAGAATTTTGGGGATGAAATCCAATAATTGGAGGAAACGTATTGAATGTGAGTGTTCATCCTTTTTCTGGAAAGAGTCTGTTTTTATAGATTTTTACTTGAGCTTGCCGTTATAAGAATCATTAATCCACTCTTGTATTTCTTATTTCGGCACATAGTTTTGTAGTGCTGTGGTGACACGGGGGACGTGTGACTGTTACCCTTACCACCTATTAACTAGATGGATTTTTTCCCTTGTTCTTATCTTTGTTCTTTGTTTCCTTCTTAACAAGATAGTAAATCCTAATACCGTGGAATGTAACAACCCAAACAATATTCGAAAGTATAACGATAATCGCACCGTAAGCTAAAAGTTTCACATAGCAAAAAGACCTTCATCGTTACAGAAGGTCTTTGAGTTCATATCAAGTTATTAACTATTTAATTTTAACTTGATAATTTTGGTAACAGCCATAGATAACGGTATCAAACTAAATAAAACTATAAGCCAAAAGGAGCGTTCGCTATAGTGATTTCCGTTTAATACTATTGCTAAAATTATAATAAAGAGTATTAAGCCCCCACTAATATAATAATAACCAATTTTACCAAAGGGTCTAGCTACTAAAATGATAAGTGAGAAGATACATATAAAAATAGCTATTTGAATGAGGAAATTCATATTACACCTCCTTTATAACGTGATGTTACCTTCCTTTTGCAGTAACGCTTGGTGGAGCCCATCTAAAGGTTACAATTACCCCTCTGGAGTTTTTGTTATCTCTAATGATTCTGTACATATAGTTATTACCTACTGCCATTATAACAGCAGCAGCAGATGCTGCTATAGCCACTGGAAAAACCCCTCCCAATAATCCCGAAATAGCTGCTACCGAACCCCAATTAAAAGTACGATCATTAAAAGTGTTTTCCCAACGGTTTGCTTCAGTTCTAGACATAGTCCATTCTGCGCCCCACCAATAATAATTCACACTAGAAAAAGTAGTTATAAGGTCATCTGTTTGCTCCTCAGATGTTTGTTCTATAAGGTGATAAGTTTTATTCTTTTCATCTAATTCAATAAATCCTTCATCTACTAACTTATTTATTGCACTTACACTTTCATCATAAAAATCATAGACAAATTTATCAACTTCTTTTTTAGCTTTTGGATGTAATTTCAGCTTATTACCATTGCTTCTTATGTATTCATCCATAATAGGAATTGCATCAATAATGGCGACTCTTTGTTCTTCTGATAATTCATTTAACCCTGTATCTTCGGAAGCTGCGGCACTTCCAATATCAGTAGTGAATAGTGTTAGTACAAGGACTAGACTTAAAATAGATAACAATGACTTTCTTAACATAAAATCTACCTCCAATTGAATTTAAGTACATTTTTTATAGTAATCAAAAAGTTAATTTTTGTAAATGGTAGATTTTATTGGAAGGATAATAGAGTTTATTCAATATCGGACTTGTCCATATTTTGGAGGAGGTGCCAGTCACTCCCGGAAGATTGCTAGATTTTGTCGATACGAAACCACCCTTGCTCCTCTTTTGATAGAGGAGCAAGGGATTTCTTGCGGTTAGGAATATACAAATATCAGTATTGGTAGGAAGCACGGGGACGGTTCTCGTGCTTCCAAAAAAATTGTCACTCTTTTACAATATCAATAATACATGTACAGGTATTAGTGTGTGTATTAATGATAAATGTGTTATTTTCTCAAAATGGAAAATTTCCCCAAAAGACTTTGTTTTAACCAAAATTCCAACTAAGGATTAGTAATCTAGTAATTGTACGCCAGCGAAAGTACAAATGCGGTATAATCTTCTTATAAAATAGACTTAACAAAGGAGCGGTTTCATGAGCGATTATTCATCACCTGTTGTACATTCAGTTGCAAAGATACTCGATCTTAGTAAAGACTTAGAAAACAAACTTCAAGGCTACTTAATCTAACCGCCCGTCGCCTCCAAATGTTGGCGAAGCACGGGGACGGTTCTCGTGCTTCCTAACTAACTGACACCTTTTTAATACATATACATGTATATGTATATTTGTTTAGAGGGAGTTAAGTGGCTTGTTTGTTGATAATCGGATGGAATATATAATGGATTATTGACCAATGGAGCAAGACTATGTGTAGTAGGTTCAACTGAACAGTAAGCGAATAATTTCAATAAACATGAAAATTTCTCATTATGCTAGTTTTGTGTGTAGAGAGGAATACTTGGATTCTCGATAGGTTTAAGAAGCAAAAGAACCGTCCCGCTGCTCCTTCGCTGCTCCTCTTTTTTCAGAAACACAAAAATATAATGAAAAAAGCAATTAAATAGTATATGATAGATTCTATAGAAAATCAAAATAATCAGAATCATTCCTCCTATTCTTCTAATAAAAACGAACAATCACCTCCATACCTCTAGAACAGCGACGTGTAAAACTTCGAACATATTCCCTATATACCCTGCATAAAAACACCTCATTTTCCATTCTAACAACCATATAATAAAGAATTTAGTGTCTGGAGGAACCCATATGTCCGAGAAAATATCGAGTATTGGTTTGAAAGGCTTAGAAGGTTACCTTGTCCAAGTGGAAGTCCAAGTCATCGACGGAATAGAGTCGATTGTCGTCGTAGGACTGCCGGATGCATCTGTCAAAGAGTCGAAAGAGAGAGTATCGGCAGCATTACATAGTATGGGATTTCCATTAGTCGATAAGAAAGTCGTCGTTAACTTATCTCCTGCCGAGCAAAAGAAAAACGGTCCTTTGTTTGATCTTGCTATAGCATTCGGCATCTTAAAAAGCGGTAATTTCATACAGGAGAGAATTCCGAGCGAGACAGGATTTATCGGAGCGCTTTCGTTAGACGGGTCCGTACTACCTGTTGAAGGAATGATTGCTGCTGTACTCGCGGCAAAGAAATTGAAACTACAAAAGCTTTTCCTTCCGTATGATCCATCTATTCCCCCTATCGAACTAGCAAACTTAGAACTCATATACATTTCCTCTGTTCAAGATGTCATAGATCATCTAGCTGGGCGAACACCCCTTCCATTTATTGAACCTAAACCCATTTGGAAAGAAGAGAAGGTTGTAGAACGAGATTTCCAGCAAATTATCGGTCATGAATTTGCCAAGAGAGCTCTAGAGATTGCTGCAGCTGGTGAGCATTATGTGTTGATGGATGGCCCTCCAGGCTGTGGGAAAAGCCTCTTAGCAGAAACATTTCCTTCGATCCTGCCTCCGCTATCAAAAGAGGGACAACTCGAAAAAATAAGCTTATATCAATTAGCAGGTGCCCCTAACAACTCCCTTTCTATGCCTCCTTACAGACACCCTCATCATTCTGCATCGGCTGTAGCGCTGATTGGTGGGGGAACAAATCCGAAACCTGGTGAAGTTTCCTTAGCTCATCGCGGCGTTCTTTTCCTAGACGAACTGGCAGAATTCTCAAAGAAAACGTTAGACATGTTGAGACAACCGTTAGAAAACGAAAAAGTAACGATTAGCCGCGTTCACTCCACTGTTACATATCCCGCAAAATTCATTTTTATCGCAGCAATGAACCCTTGTCCTTGCGGGTATTTCGGTTCCAATGTCCAGTATTGTCGTTGTTCAGAGAAACAAATAAAAACGTACCAAAACCGAGTCTCAGGACCGATCCTTGATCGTATCGATATTTTGTTACCACTAAGACCCGTAAAACTAACAGGAAAGGATTTTAAAGGGATAGAATCATCAGATGCAATCAAAAAACGAGTACAAGCCGCTAGAGAGAAGCAATATGAACGATACGGAAAGGAAATCTGTAACGGAAGTGTACCGTTTGAGAAATTAGTGGCCTACTCACCTTTGACAGACGAACAGCAACACCATGTACAGCGTTTATCTATACAAGAAGGACTTAGCAACAGGGTCCAAATTAAACTCATTCGCTTAGCTAGGACAATTGCTGACTTAAAGGGGGAAGGTCTAATTAGTAATGGTAGTTTATTAATGGCGATGAAGTTAAGAAAGTTAAAGGCTGACTCCATGATAGGTCGGGATATGTTGACTGGGGAGGATGGGGATGTGACATACCGATGAACTGACAAAAAATGAGCAAAAGTGTGGTGATGGCAATGCCTCGTAAGGCTAGGGAAAAAAGCAAAACCGGGATCTACCATATTATGTGGAGGGGAGCAGGAGGACAGGATATTTTTCATGATGATGAGGACCGCCTCAAATACCTTGAAACGGTTTTGAAGTATAAAAAAAGATTGGATATGACGGTATATGGTTGGTGTCTAATGAGTAATCATATTCATTTATTATTACGAGAAGGAAATGAGGATATTTCGATTACAATGAAGCGAATGGGAGTAAGTTATGTTTCTTATTATAATTGGAAGTATCGCATGAGAGGACACCTGTTTCAGGATAGATTCAATAGTGAAAATGTTGAGACCGATCAGTATGTGCGGACAGTAATAAGGTATATTCACCAAAATCCGCTAAAAGCAGGGATGGTTGATCAGGTTGACGACTATAGATGGAGTAGCTGCCGTGGCTACTACGGGGAATCCGTATATCCATCGGGATTACTTGATGCTGAATTTATCTTAGGAATGTTTTCTAGTAAAGAGGGGGTCAAGAGAAAAAGGTTTAAGGAATTTAATGAAAAGAGAAATCATGATCAGTGTCTTGACGAACCAATTTATAAACGAAGATTATCTGATGAAGAAGCGCGGGTTGAGATAAAAAAGGTTCTTGGTCAGGTAGAAATACCGCAAGTGAAGAGTTTGCCAAGGGTTAGACGAAATGAGTTATTGTCTAAAATAAAAAGAATTGATGGAGTATCAGGGCGACAGGCTGCGAGGATTTTGGGAGTCTCTCCTGCTCTTGTTTTTAAAGTGTAATTGGTGGATAGTTACCGTGAGAAACATAGGGACGGTTCTTATATTTTTATTATTTCCTGATAGACAAGGAATAGGTGCGTTGTTCCACTTATCGCTTAAATTGTAAGGCTAGGGAATGGCAATAATCATGCTACAGAAGTTGCAGAAACACGAGAACCGTCCCGGTGTTTCCTGGAGGAGACTGTCGAACGGTCAGAGAGTAGAAAATTAATTTTTTCGTTTTGGGTTGGTGCTTGCCCGATCTTCGTAATAGTAAACAGCATTTTAATAATTTATTTTATGAAATCTATCAAAGGACTTGTCTGGTAATGATGAAATATGTCATAATATAAATACAGAAAATACAGAAAATAAAGAAAAGGAGGTATGTTAGTTTTATAGGTTTATAGTGAAAAACATTGTCTGTACCCCAAAATAAAAGCATATAAAAAAAGGAGGAGTTTTTATGAACTACAATATTCGTGGTGAAAACTTAGAAATTACTCCAGCTTTACGAGCTTATGTTGAGAAGAAAATTGGGAAACTAGAACGTTACTTTGATACGACTCCGGTTGCGGATGTCAATGTTAGAATGCAGGTATTAAATAACCAGCACATTATTGAGATCACGATTCCAATGTCTCAGCTGTTGCTAAGGGGAGAAGAAGTTCAGACAGATATGTATGCAGCCATTGATGATGTCGCTGATAAATTAGAACGTCAAATTCGCAAACATAAAACAAAAATTAATCGTAAATTTCGCCAAGAGGGAAGCTTAAAATATATGTTTAATAATGACCTCGAACCGCTCGAACAGGAAGATTCACTATCAGACGAGCTTGAGGTAGTCCGAAAAAAACAGTTTAACTTAAAGCCGATGGATGTCGAAGAAGCGATTCTGCAAATGGACATGCTTGGCCATAATTTCTTTGTCTATTACGATGCCGTTAATGGATCAAACAATGTTGTCTACAAACGTCGAGATGGAAAATACGGTTTGATTGAATCTGGCGCATAAGTAGTCATAAAAAGGAGGAAACAGCGTTTCTATGTTCCTCTCTGTGGCTGTAAATACAAAAGTCGTAAAGTTTGGATATGAAATAAAATCAGGGTGTTTATAAATGGATGTAATGTATAGAATAAAGTTTGATCATTTACAAAGCTACATGGTTAAAAATCCTGTATTGACATGCAGGATTTTTTTTATTCAACAATCGGGTCAGATAATTGAATAACACTTGGTAGTTTAATTAGATATTTGTGTTAAAAGTGAAGATAATATCAAAGCCTTACCTATTCCTATCTACACCTGCAATACATAGAAATGTGTATATCACCAAATTGTTAGGTTAGCAGTGGTTTTAATATTTCCTGGTAGGCAAGGAATTGGTGTGTTGTTTCACTTATCGCTTAAGTTGTAAGGCTAGGGAATGAAAATAATTATGCTGCAGAAGTTTGCAGAAACACGAGAACCGTCCCGGTGTTTCTTGTAAGCCCTGGAATCCTTTTCTAAAATATGAATAAGAGCTTGTTTAGATCAAGATACCTAAACACGCTCCTTATTATGATGATTTACTCTTTTTATGGATGCGTAAATTTGTTCAATATCTGTGAGTGTTAGTTCAAATAAATGCTTGTCTTCACTTTTGTAGATTCCTACGTTAATAAGCTTTTTAATTAGTTTCTCTTTACGTGCCTCTACTTGTTTTCGCAATTCTCCCATTGCTATCATCTCCTCTAATTAATCGAGCAGCTTGCCATTCATTTCAGTTTGCTCGGTTTCTTTTTGTCTTTGTGACGAAAAAACAAGTATCATCCGTATTATAGCCAACAATTGGAACTCCAAAACTCATTTTTCATATGTTACAGGAATTTACATATTGAGAATAGAATCAGGCGTAATTCACTTGAGAGTTTTTGTCAGTTTTCTTTATTTTCTTAAATAAATGTTTACAATTAAAGGAATGGAAGAGGCGATGATTCTGCTGAAGAGTTTTTATAGAAGTTGCACGCAATTGCGCGCCTGTCACTTCTTTATAATGGCTTGAGGTGACAGGCTTCCTAGATGGTTCTATCCGAACTCTCTAGGGTCAAACCTTCTTGGTGAAAAGCGCAGAATACAATAAGCTGTTAGATACACTTGTTTTTTAATGACTTGATAGGAGACGTCTACAAGTAGTTCTTTTCCATTATTGAACGTAATGATCGTTTGTGTTTTATCGTTTCCATTTGTCTTTACGTGTTTGATATGCTGGGAGAAAATCCAAATACATTCGTGTAAGGAAGGCGCATGAGTCGGAAATGCATAAATGCACTGATTCGGGTTAATCGGTATCGGAACCTTCTTTTTAATTCCTGTTTTGTGGATGACGCTCTCACGTCTACCAAGGTATTCAGCGCCTCCGTCTAAGCAACCCCCTTCAATTAATTGCAAGGGTTTTTTCTTCACATAGTACGTTTCATTACCTTCTAAAATCATTGCGTCATACTCAAAATGGTTAATCGGTATAATAGCCATTGTGTCTACGTTAATATCGTAACTTGCTAGCACTCTTTTTTTCATCACAATACCTCACCTCTTTTTGATGTTAGGTGGTTACTTAAAACTAGTAACCCCATCCCATTAAGGGCTTGATTTGAAAGGCTGCCTGTTGTCTTGCTTGTTTGTACAGAATGCAATCTCGTTTAATCATGGTGTAGTAGCTAGGATGCAGGACGAAAAGTATATGTTGGTACAGATTTCTCCCCGTTCATATGTTGGAGTAGTCTTGGTTTGTGGCTCGAACGTAGGTGATGAGCAATATGTAATGACTCCTCCTTTCAATTGTATTTTAAAGATTGGGAGTGGTAATACGCGGTTGTGAGGGATTTAACATTAGGAGTATGGTGCTATTGCACACGTCCCTTTCTTATATATAAGGTTATCTCTTATTTTCATAATATTCTATAATTTAGGTATAAATTCTTACATAATATTACAAAAGACATGTCATTATCAGAGTCTTTTTGCCTGAATTTGTCGAGTGACGCCACCCATTATGTGTATTACGAGGGATCCATTTTCTGATCACGAAGTACATGGTTTCGTAGTTTCCTTAAGGCTCCTTTTTTCCAGGCGCGCACCGTTGGGGTGGAAACGTTGAACTCGCTGGCGATCTCGGCTGTTTTCTTTTGTTTAATGATGGATTCTATGACCCATGTTTTTTCTCGTTCACTTAAATCGACCAAGTAACTCTCAAGTAATTCTGATTCAAGGGGAACCGTCTCATGGCTCGTGGGAACAGCTTTTAGCAACTCATCTCCTGTATAGGAATGGCGTTCGCTATATTTACCTTCTTTGCTCAAAGCAATCATCATTCTTCCACGAATGTAGGAAATGGCATACGTAGAGAAGTTCCCTTTCTCCGGATTGAAATTTCGATAGGCATCCCAAAGAGCAAGGCAGCCGATTTGATAGAACTCATCATGGTCTTTGTAAATACGCAGCATAACTAGTTGCTTTTTGATCGCAGGCTGAAAATTCTTTAGGACTTCTTCAAACGATGTTTGATTTTTATTCACTTTTTTATCCTTTTCGAAAACGCGTTTTCTCGATTATTCCGCCGGTATGTTTACGATAAGCGAAAGTTGAAAGGTCGTCATATCGCGAAAACTGCATTTTCTAAGGTAGGGAGGAAGTGATTTTTGTATTTTCCCCTAGAACATTTTGTGAAAATCTAGCAGAGGAGAGAGAAGATTTTCGTAGGATGGGTGTTTTTCATTATGGTGCCAGTTTCTCCCCGAATAATAGCTTTTTCGGTGAAGGATGGATGCTCACTCATTTTCTGCCTCTGTTAATCCGAGCTACTTGAAGCGAGCTTGGAATCGTTTCAACGGAGAAGCCTGTTTCAAAAGCCACTTGTTTCTTCGTAATCCGGTAGATGCCAATTTGAGTCACTTGCGGATTGGTGAGAAGATACATGAAAAAGAACTTATCCTCCGGTGTCATCTCCTCTATCACTATTTGGTCCTTCCAGAACCTTGTTTGGATCATACGGAATTTAGCCATATGGAGATCCTCCTATTTGTATGTATGTTTTCATACTGTAATATAAAGCTAAGTTGATTTTGGTAGGAGGGTTACAAAAAAATTAGTTTAGGTGCCGTCACTCCTCGAATATTACAAGATTTTTTCGAATTGAGACACTTATGCTCCTCCGTTAAAGAGGAAAAAAATGCATTTATAACGAAAAGTGTCCCTAAGTCCTTTTTTTATCATGTTTTACTCTGGGGAATATAAACTCCACAAATCACATATATAATTCATGGAATTCAATAAGAAATACACATCAGTTAGCTTATTGCTCCAAATGAAAATACCTACCTAAAAATGAGGTGACTCATGAAGTCCATTAAAACAAATAAAGAAGGTCCTAAAGGAACACTACTTGCTGGAAATCTAATAGACTTTCGAAAAGATCCGCTCCATTTTTTAAACGATTTACGGTTAAACTATGAAAGAGTTGCAAAAATTCGCTTTGCCAATAGACAGATCTACATGCTAATGAGTCCAGACTTGATCAAAGAAGCATTAGTGACAAAGTCGGCTTCCTTTGAAAAATCAAAAGCGTTTAAAGAGATTAACCCATTAGTAGGTGAGGGGTTGCTAACGAGTGAGGGCGAGTTTCACCTGCGTCAACGACGGATGATGCAGCCTTCTTTTAAGAAAACGCATATCAAATTGTATGCAGATCAAATGAGTAAGGTAGCAATAGCGGCGATTGAGGAATGGCAGGTTGATGAAGAAAGGAACCTTCATGCTGATATGATGAATATAGCATTGGGGATTATCAGTAAAACGATGTTCAGTATGGATATGAAAGAAAGTCATCAAACAATTGGTGCACCGATAGATGAAGCAATACGTATCGCGACAAAACGAATTCGCTCTTTAATGAAAATACCAAAAGCTATTCCGACAAAAGAGAATCAACAATTTAAAGAATCATTGCGCATATTAAATGAAGTGGTCTACGGTATCATCTCCCATCGCAGGGAAGCAAATGACGCAGCAAACTACGATGATTTACTAGGAATATTGATGAAAGCAACAGACGAGACAGATCACACCCATATGACAGATAAGCAGCTTCGTGATGAAGTGATGACCATCTTTTTAGCTGGTCATGAAACAACGGCTAATGCGATGTCTTGGGCCTTATACTTACTCGCACAGCATCCTGATATCCAAGCGAACGCTCAAACTGAAATTGATCAGGTCGTAGGAGACTCCCAAATCCGTATCGAACATACCGAGCAACTTACCTATTTAAGGAATGTCATAAATGAAACTCTGCGTCTTTACCCACCAGCCTGGATGTTTGGGAGGGAGGCCACCTGTGACGTACAAATCGGGGAGAATCTTGTGAAGGCTGGCCAAAATGTGATGGTCAGTCCATATATTACGCATCGGTTAGAAGAATACTATCAGGACCCTAATATTTTCCAACCAGAACGCTTCGAAAAGGATTTTCTTAGAAGCATTCCAACTTACGCCTTCTTCCCATTTGGCGGTGGTCCAAGGGTTTGTATCGGTAACCATTTCGCTATGTTAGAAGCAACCATTGTCTTGGCAACTGTATTACAAAAGTACACGGTTTCGCCCATACGACCAAACCAAAAGGTGGAGGCCGAGCCGCTTATTACATTGAGACCTAAAGGTGGTGTGGTATTGAGAGTGGTGAGGAGGTGAAGGGACATGGGTCAGGTACGTTGTCCCACAGTTCTTGTCTGTTTACAGGTGGGTGGATAACAGAGGGTTATCCACCTTTTTTGTGTTATACACAACGGTCTGCTGAATTTGTCAATTTTGAAGCTAGATATCCACAGTAAATTCTTTGTGGGCCGAGGAACCTGACCCCCTGTCCCTTAGGTGCCAAATTTACTCTTTAGGATTTGCTCTTGGTGAAAATATGCTTTCTTAAATAACTTACCTTTTTTTAGTCTACAATTACATCGATTATACAAATACATACTAACATTAACCCAAACATGGTGCCAAAGTAGTTTCATTATATAATCCCCCTTTGTTATCACTTAATCGACGAATGGGGTATTCGGTAACTGGCTGGCATTAAACAATATCTTTTGTTCGTAGCCCCTATAGCTTTGCGTCACCGTCTTTCAACGGTTTTGCCTTTTCGTACGATTATGTGACTTGTACAAAATATATTACCAGATTATGATAACGCTTTCAAATGTTTTGTGTCGGGGTAAGAGGGACAGGTCCCTTGACCCAAAAGAATTGATGGGGGATGCCAACGGTAGGCTACGAGGAGTTTGGGAGTTTCCCTTAAAGTGTAGCAAGTGGGATTGGACTTCGAAGCGTGAGAACAGCGTCCTGATATATGCTTCAACAGAAGAAGCTGAGTGTGTTATGTCCACTCAGCTTCTTTTTCTTTTACTAAAGGTTGTATGAAATCAAAACGTAAATCGGATTTTCTAATCGCAGACAAGGTTCCTGCCATTAACTATAAGTAATGACTTTTGGTAATAACTCAGAGTGTTTTAACAGAGATTCTAGGTACGTTTTTCGACCAATTCCCTGCTTTGTCCCCAGCTTCAATTCTGAATTGATAAGTTTGGGATGGCAAGAGGTCTCTAATGGCAAGAGAGGTTTTACTCCCAGAAACGGTAGTAAGTAAAGTATCACCTTGATAAATTCGGTAATGAGAAACAGCCGCATTATCCGTAGCCGGAGTCCAAGAAAGAGTCATGCTAGTTTGCTTTATGTTAGAAGCAGTGAGTTGACTGTCCTCAGGCCACTTAGGGCTAGAAGTATCTGTTGTATTAACAGAAAATCTTAGGCTCGTTGAAGACCAATTTCCTGCTTTATCTCCAGCTTCGACTCGGAAGCGGTAAGATTGAAAAGGAGCCAGGTCTTTGACTGTAAATGAATGTTTATTTCCTGAAACGGTAGTGAGTAATTCATCTCCCAAGTAAATCCGATAATGAGAAACAGCCGCATTATCCGTAGCAGGAGTCCAGTTTAGGGTCAAGCTTGTTTGTTTAATGTTAGGAGCTGTAAGCTGACTGCCTTCAGGCCACTTAGGTTTAGTAGTATCTGTAGTTTTAACAGAAAGTCTTAGGCTCGTTGAAGACCAATTTCCTGCTTTATCCCCAGCTTCGACTCGGAAGCGGTAAGATTGAAAAGGAGCCAGGTCTTTGACTGTAAATGAATGTTTACTTCCAGAAACGGTGGTGAGTAATTCGTCTCCTAGATAAATTCGATAATGGGATACAGCCGCATTATCAGTAGCTGGAGTCCAGTTCAGGGTCAAGCTTGTTTGTTTAATGTTAGAAGCTGTAAGCTGACTGCCTTCAGGCCACCTAGGTCTAGTAGTATCAGTAGTTTTGGCAGAAAGTCTTAGGCTCTTTGAAGACCAATTATCTGCATTATCTCCTGCTTCAATCCGAAAGCGGTACGTTTGGTAAGGAGATAAATTTTTTACTTGAAATCTATTTTGCTGGCCAGACACTATAGCAAGTAAGGTGTCATCTTTGTATAGTCGATAATGAGTAACAGCTACATTGTCGGTAGCTGGTGCCCATTCTAGAGTAAGACTCGTTTGCCCGATATTTGTGGCAGTAAGGTGACTCTCTTTTGGCCAATTTGGTGGCTTTAGATCAACGAAAGGAGTCAATTCATGTGGTTTACTTAATATAGGACTGTAATTAATATAATCAGCAGATGCTAGATCAGTTCTTTTGTCATAGATCATAGATTCGATGACCTTTGGATCTTTTGTATTCCAATAATTATTGGCAGCGGTCATCTTACTGTCGCTATAACCACTTGGTAGCCTAAGAGCAATCCGGTCAGTAGATAGAAAGCTATTGTACTCTACGATCGTTTCTGAATTGGAATAACTAGCCCAGTTCGTTACGGCGTATTGTTCGTAAGGTGAATTTTGTTGATAGAATACATTATTTCTAATAAACACTTTTACATCATTACTTGTACCTACACTAATTCCACCGGCATTCATAAAGATATTACGTTCTATGAATACATCTCTGATTGGGTACCATAAATAAAGGTATGATGTGTTTGTAAGTTTATTGTCTCTTAGAGTTAAAGATCCGTAGACTGCATGTCCAGTAGGAGGATAAATACTACCGCCAGAAACTTCAGAGAACTCTATATGAATAAGATAAGGAGTATCCTCTGTATTACTTCCTGGTACCACATTCACATCGTTTAAGGTAATCATTGATGAACTTGTGCCAATTGCCTCTAACGTTCCAAATGTTCGAATAGAATGGTTATTCCCTTCCACTACAACACCGGGTTCTATCACTAACGTACTTCCGTAACTAATTTGGACATCCTTTGTAAGTCGGTACGGTGATTGATCTTTCGTCCATACGGCATCGGAATGAATAATGCCCCCTACTTCTGTGTGTTGTTTTTCTGCATAAGTGGTATTTAATGAAATGACTTGAAGCAAAAGAATGGATAAAAAGATAAAGCCAATTCTCCCAAACACTTGTCTCATAAGTATTCCTCCAGCTATTCAATTTTTGAAAAACATGTTTTTATTTGAAGTTTATACCAGTCTATTTACCTTTGTCATTAACTATTTGGCATTGTCGAACGAAACTTTGTTAACGGTCTAAAAGTCACAATTGGACAAAGGAATAACTGATAAAAAGCCCTAAGCAACCAGTTCTGACTTTTTACTTAGGTCTTTTCTTATAATCTTTATTAAGATATTTTAAGAAGGGTGTACTCAAAAATTTGAAAAGAATCTAGCAAAAGTTAAGAGTTTTCATAGGAAATGGTATATAATTGGCAGTGGTAAACGTTGTCAGATAATGAAAAGGTTAGTCTTATAGATGGTCAACTAGGACTTTTTTTATACAGAAAATAAGTAATGCTAGGAGTTGGAGTTGTGGGACAGGTAAGGAAACTATCGGTTACGTTGTTAGTGTTGAGCGCCATATGGCTGTTCATTGGAAATGGAGCGGCGGCAAGTCAGAGTCATTCGATTGCTTTTGATGAAAAGAAAGAGATCGTTCTGAACGAAGATCTGGAAGTGAAGGTATCGAATTCACAGGAAACGTCGACCGTTACGATTGAAAATCAAACGGAGACACTATATGAAAATAGCATTGAGTTTGGCTTTATTGAGAGAGTTACAGAATTTACATATGAGGATAACGATTATCTAGTACTAGAGTATCGTTATCACGGTTCAGGACAGTATTTAGAGTTTCAAATAATAACGCTTGAGGCGGATGTAGACAAATTAGAGGTTGTTTATGATTCAGATAGTTATCAACAAGGGAAACTTATGGTCGAAGGAGAGGAGCTTCTCTTAACATATCCATTATATAAAGAAGGAGAAAGCTTAGATACCCCATCTGCTTTTCAAGAAAAAAGCTATTCTATGAAGGAAAACGGAGTAGTTGTGGAAGAGCGTGAAATCAAAGCGGAAGAGATTAGTAGAATCCGCGCTTCCACTCAAGGGCAATATGAAAATCCTCCTTATCATGAAATCGGTCAGCTCTTAACGGAAAAAGCACTTGAGAATGGGATTCCGCCAGAAATCCTTAAGGCGATTGCGTTAATGGAGTCTGGCTGGGTTCACTTTAAAGATGGCGGGCCTAATGTGAGCTTCGATAATGGAATCGGGCTAATGCAAGTAACAGATTTGCGATTTGATCAAGAAAAGCTTAAATATGATATTGAGTACAATATTGAAGCTGCCATTGATATTTTGCTTGAAAAATGGGACTGGGCAGGAACAATTATTCCAACCATAGGCGATCAAGATATGGACGTACTTGAAAGCTGGTACTTTGCTATTCTAGCTTATAATGGAATGGTTCAAGTAAATAGTCCGATTAAAATGGCTGATGGGTCAAGAAATGCGGCGGCCTATCAAGAAAAGGTTTATCAGCTCATCAGTGAATCAAATAATTATTTAAATATATCGAAGTTGCCTTTTACTACATCTGATTTTGAGTATCAGGAAGGTACGAGCAGATTACTTTTTACCAAAATGCATTATGATCTAAATGAACCTACTATTACTAGACATAAGTTTCAAGTAAATGAAAAAGTAGCTGTAAGTGAAAATGCAAGGGTCCGTTCAACCCCAACAACGGAAATACAGAATATGGTGGAAATTGTAAAAAGGAACCAAGTTGCTACGATTCTTGAGGGATATGTGTATGATGAATCTCATAAACATACGACGAACTCTTATTCTTTAAGGCAGAAGCATTACGTATGGTATAAGGTCGAGCTTGAAAATGGAACGACGGGGTATATCGCATCTGGTCTCCTTTCTCCTATTGAGGTAGAGGATCTAGGAAGTCCTGTTGCCAAGCTTGCTTTGGAAATGGAAGGAGAAAATACGAACAACTTTATTACATCCGAATTTGTTCAGCATGTGTTTAAAGAAGCAGAAGGAATTGAGCTTCCGAGATTAGCAACTGAACAATATGAGCTTGGAGATGATGTAGCTAAGAACGACTTACAAGCAGGAGATGTCGTGTTCTTTCAGGGGACGCGTTTAGTTTCAGGTATTTATCTTGAAGATGGGAACTTCCTGATTGTGTTAAGCACGGGAATTGAAATGCGTAATATAGAGTCAGAGTATTATTCAACCCGCTTTGTTGGTGCAAAGCGTTATACGAAAGAGAACACAACGGTGCCTGAAGAAGATACAAGAAGACCAGTAGTACAATTAGCAGCAGGAATGCTAGGGCAAAGTACGAACTTTATCACATCAGAGTTTGTTCAGCATGTGTTTAAAGAAGCAGAGGAAATCGAGCTTCCGAGATTAGCGGTGGATCAGTATGCCTTAGGACAAGAGGTAGCGAAAAGTGATTTGCGGGCGGGAGATGTTGTCTTTTTCCAAGGAACACGTTTATCGTCAGGAATCTACCTTGGGGATGGAGATTTTCTCATTAATTTAAGTAGTGGTGTCGAGGTACGTGATCTTAACGCAGAGTATTATGCGACTCGTTATGAGGGTGCGAAGCGTTATACGAAAGAGAACACAACGGAGCCTAAAGAAGATACAAGAAGACCGGCAGTAAAATTAGCTGAAGGAATGGTTGGGAACAGTACGAACTTTATCACATCGGAGTTTGTGCAGCACGTTTATAAAGAAGCAGAGGGAATAGAGCTTCCGAGGTTAGCAGTGGATCAATATGCATTAGGACAAGAGGTAGCAAAAGGTGATTTGCAAGCTGGAGATGTTGTGTTTTTCCAAGGGACGCGCTTATCATCAGGAATCTACCTAGGAGATGGGGATTTTCTCATTAATTTAAGTAGTGGTGTCGAGGTACGTAATCTTAACTCAGAGTATTATGCTACGCGCTACGAAGGTGCAAAGCGTTATACGAAAGAGAATACAGCGGAGCCAGAGGAAGATGAAGGAAGACCAGCAGTAGTGTTAGCTGCAGGAATGATAGGGAAAAGTACGAACTTTATCACATCAGAATTTGTGCAATACGTGTATAAAGAAGCAGAGGGAATCGAGCTTCCGAGATTAGCAGGAGACCAATATGTGCTAGGCCAAGAAGTAGCAAAGAGCCAGTTACAAGCCGGAGATGTCGTGTTTTTCCAAGGGACGCGCTTGTCGTCAGGTATCTATCTAGGAGATGGGGAATTCCTTATTAATTTAAGTGCTGGTGTAGAGATACGTAATCTTAATGCAGAGTATTATGCAAGTCGATATGAAGGGGCAAAGCGATATTAAGTGCTTAACCCTACCTGAAGATCGACGAATTCCTTAGAGTTTATAAAGAGCTAGAGCCTATTGGCTTTAGCTCTTTTACTTTCTGTGGGATAAGAATGTGAAAGTAAGGCACCTCGACCACTAACTATGAGTTTTCATACTATTTCATAATTAACATAGCAATATACCAAATTCTTTCATTTTCTTACTTCTCTCTTAATGAGGGGGGTGTGATATAATAATGCCTTGTTGATATACTTTTTAAAATTTCTCTATATCTAGGCTTTACAACTTAATAAAGAGGCGGTGTTTCCTGTTGTGTTAAAAGATGTTCTAATTGATAAAACTACAATTACGACTTATATAAAAGAACAACAGTGGGATAAAGTAATAGATAATTTAAAACCTGGGATTGAATCTCATAACGAACCTTTGGATATAGATCCATACGTTTGGCTTGGGCTTGCTTATCGTAAGAAAGATGAATTGGATCAAGCACAGGCTGTATTGGAAAATGGAAGAGAGAAATTCCCAGAAGATAGCAGAATTTATTTTCAGTTGGCTGAACTAGCCATGTCGAAAAAGGATTGGAGTAAGGCAGTTTTCATGTGGGAAGAGGCAATGAATCTCACAAAAAATAAATCTGCCCGTTTGTATATCAGGTTAGGGGCTGCGTATCAATATTTGGGCCAGTTCAGCGAAAGTGAAAAGATTTTGGAAGAAGGGCTTTTGCTATACCCAGATAATAGAGATTTATTAATAAGTCTTGCTAAGGTATCAGAGGCGAAATTTGACTGGTTACAGGCGAAAGAGAGATGGGATAACGTATATCAAGGACAGGTTGGGGAGACCGACTTTGAAGTAGAGCTAGCCCTCTCTATCGTAAATCAGATTATTGGTGATTCTAAACAATCACAAAAGCATTTGCAAACTTGCCTAGAAAATCATTCTAAGGAGCTTGCAAAGAACTACAAGAGCGGGTATAAAAAAGTGGTCTTGTTCAACAATAACGAAACTCGTATAGAGTTTTATAAAAAGTTAAGCATTTGTGAAGATGTAGTAATCACGTTTGATTCTAGGCATATGCATTGGGCAGAACAGCCATTTGGCTATAGATTCTTAACTAAATATGATGTAGATATTATAGCCGTTAGAAAGAGAAATGCTAATTTAGTCCATCAGGATTTAACGATTGAAGAATTTGAGAATGTGGTTAAGGTGATTGTTGGTAACTATAAAAAAAGAATTGCATATGGATTCAGTTTAGGGGCGTATTCGGTATTGTATTATTGCTTAAATCTGCAATGCGAAATGCTTTCATTATCCCCTAGAAATAGGTTTCATCCAATTTTCGGAACAGATAATAAAAAGGGAACTATTGAGTTTCATCATAATCTTTTTTACTCTTATAATGAGAAATTATCGCCGATAATTGTGTACGACCCAAAAAACAATTACGATAAAAGGTATATAGAAACGGAACTTAAGGTGAAGTTTCCGAATGCGAGGCTGTTGAAAACTCCTTATTCTGGCCACGAAACAGCAAATTATTTACTTGAAGTTGGTGCACTAAAAGATTTGGTTACAAAAGTGTTAACTGGTCAAGAAGTATCGCTCAATTATGATAGGGATAAACGAAAGTTTTCTTTTCATTATTTAATGACTATTACGGAAATTTGTTTGGAACGTAACAAAAATAAATGGGCCTTAAAAATTAGTCAAGAAGCTGAAGGCATAGCTCCAAAAGCAACTAAAGGAGACAAGTTATCTCCAAAAGCTGCTAAGGTTAGAAGAATGAGGATTCAAGCACTTTGGAGATTAGGTGAGACTCAACAAGCGCATACACTAGCAGAGGATACATTGAAAAATGTTCCCAAGAAGAAACAAATTGAGGTTTATTTATTACTAATTGATCTTCATATGATGGACAAGAATCTACTCGAAGCTAATGAAATTGTTAAGAGTATTTCGCATTTGTACGAGGACTCCAATCGATTTTTGGATAAGAAAAAACAGATTGCAGATCTGTTACTAATGTCATCATATGCAGACTAAACTTATTACTCAAAGTTAGATTTTTTATGAGCTTTGCCCGTGTGTTTCAACAACACGCGGGCTTGTTGGTGTTTCACTTCTTTTTACTAATGACTAAGGATCACTGAATTTAGTCATATAAACTAGAAGTTGTCTTTACTGTAATGTATCATTAATTAAAAGCATAAACTTAAAAATGATCGGGTATAGTTCGACGACAAGCTGCTTTCCAACTTTATTTAACCTTATAAATAGAGATTTTTAAGTACTCATAATGATAAAAAGGGTGGGATACAATGAAATATCTATTAGGGATCACGAATAAATTTATTGATTTTGATCAAGAGCCAAAAGAGTGGATTAATAGTTGGAAAGAAGTTAATAGAGATAACTTAATTGATGGATTCGAAATATATATGAATATGAAAGATGAGAAAGAAAACGAGTATTATCTTGCGTTAGTAGAAGAACTAATAAAAGAAGATTGGATTGTTCAAGTACATGCACCTGATATTGATAAATGTTTAAATGATAGAATGATTACCTATCTAGTAAAACTAGCAAGTAGTTTAAACAACCCTTTAAAAGTGAATGTACATCCAGTCTCCTCAACTATTTCAATGGAACACAACAAAAAGTTGACCATTGAAGCAGCCAATCAACTAGAGGCTGCTATTAAGGGCAAAAATATATGTTTTGTTGTCGAAAATCTAAACAAAGTCCAAAATCCATTTCGGTTGTATAAAGATGACTTTCAGGAAATATTTCATAAGAATACTAAAATAGGATTTTGCTGGGATGTTGGACATGAGGTAGATGATGAAATATGTACATACTCCTTACCTGAGATTTTCGAGGAAAACCTTCAAAGCATTCATCTTCACGATGTTAACGAACTTTCTGACCACCAACCATTCTATTATGATAATACAAATTTAGGTAAGCTTACGGATTACTTAGAAAGTATAAACTATAAACGAGAAATCGTTTTTGAAATAGCATATGATTACCTAGAAGGAAATTCTTTGAGGAAAAAACAAATTGAATATCTGAGACAAGTTGAGAAGTTTCAGGGACATAGGGGACAGGTTCCTCGACCCACTTACTGATTATGGATTAGTGTAAAAATTAACTTTCAACAAACATTTTAAAAGGTGGATAACCCTCTATCTATACAGAGGGTTATCCACCTTTTCGGAATATACAAATAGAGTAAGACTATGTGTAGCGGTTCAACTGAACAGCAAGTAAATAATTTCAATAAAACATGAAAAATTTTCAGTGTGGCAGTCTTGTAAAGAGAGGAATACTTGGATTCTCTATAAGTTTAAGAAGCACAAGAGCTGTCCCGTTGATCGCCCCTCCTCCTTACTCCCCTCCCTTAAATGGATCATTTTGAAGGGATTTCTCAAAAAGTTGACGAATACTAATAATTACCTCTCTTCTATTTATATTCATATAATATTATGTCTCCATTCTGTTACATTCCTTACTTACTACTTACTAATAAAGGAGGGGAGATTGATGGGCTCGCTAGATACTAGTTTTATGCAAGAAGATATTCACGAAATCGCTGAATATATCAGCACTGTACTTAAAAAATCCGTAATTATCGAGAATGAAAAGTTCGAACTGATTGCATATGGTTCTCCAGCTGATTTTCATTTTGATTCGACACAGCAAACAACTATTCTATCAAAGAAATGTCCTCTGTTTATAATAGAACACTTGAAGAAGGAAGGAATTATTCAGCAGTTGGAATGGAAAAGGGAACCAATCCGAGTTGCCCAAATGGAAGAGATAGGATTGGATCAGCGTATTGTCATTAGCGTAAAACATAATGAACGAACAGTTGGCTACATATGGGTTCTTGAAGCGACTGCTCAGCTTACAGAATGGGAGCTTCAATTTTTAAAGGATATTTCATTGCGTGTCGGCAAACTGATGTATCAGCATAATGTGAAGAGTCATAAAAGTAAGAAGGATCATCGTCTGATTTGGAAGTTAATGAATAATGAGTATGTGAACGAACAACAGGTTTATCGTGAAGCAAGGCTTGCTTCCCTTTGGCTACCTGAGCGTTTTGTCGTAATGGTCGTTTCGTCAGTGGATTCTACTCATCTAACATTATTAGAAGAAACAGTAAGAAATCTAGAAAAGGTGAAAGCAGCTTCTTACATTGATGGCACGAAACTAGTTGTTGCCATTGGCGGTGTTCGTGAACAAGAAGATACTGCTTTAGTACAAGCAAGAAGCGTAACCGAAGAGCTAAAGAGCAAAAATAAAGCATGTTTTATTGGAATAGGAAATGAATATTGTAAACTCGGCAATATAAGAAAAAGCTATTTACAAGCACTTGAAGTAATAGAAATAGGTACTTTTGTAGGTCAAAACGCAAAGGTTCCTTTTGAATATGCAAAGTTAGGCATGTACCGATACTTGCCCTTGCTATTTGAAAAAAATACCTCTGAACAATTTATTAACTATGATCTTTTGGCCCTCCTTCAAAAGGATGAAGAGACCAAAAGCCGACTGCTCGAAACACTTGAAGTATTTTTAGAGAATCATTGCAAAGTAAAGAAGACGGCCTCCCAACTTTTTATTCATCCTAATACACTAAACTACCGCATCAAACAGATTCAGGAACTGACTCAAATTAATTTTGAGGATTTTAATATGAATAGCCATCTCTACTCGGAGCTCTTATTACTAAATCATATTGCTGCTTATTATCAAAGGTATCAAGAAGCCCTCCTGGAGGATACCGTGACAAAAAGCTCATAGCTCGTTCTAAACTGTTTTTGCAGTCGAGGTTGTTGTTCGTGAACAACAAAAACGTTGAGGGATTATTGTTTGCTCTATACATTGTAAGCATTTTAATTGGTAGTTATAATTTTCATAATAGATAAAAAATTTAGGTAAATAGGCTGTGTAGGAGAGTGGCAGAGAAAAAAATAGGAAAAAGAAAGGAGGAATAATAAGCTTACTCTCAAATAGGTTAAAACCAAGATTATACCATTACGAATCGGAAGTGAGTGATAACTGTGAATTTCGATATCTTTTTTGCCTTAATAGGGTTACCTGCTTTCATCCTTATAACGGCCGTTGCTTGCTATATCCATACAGGGATAAAAGAGCAAATTTCCTCTATCAAGAATGAGCTGGAAGACCTTTCAGATTTAAGAAACGAATTGAAAAAAAATAGAAAGTCATCTTAATATAGAAAAGAGGAACTTTTCAAATGACCGTTGAACCTATCTCGTTTTCGATTTTAATTCTTTATTTAATTGGCCTTCTTTTCATTGGATTAATCAGTCAAAGAAAAAGCTCTGGCGGAGTAACAGATTTCTTTCTTGCTGGCAGGAATTTAAACAAATGGACTGTTGCATTGTCAGCTGTCAGCTCAGGACGGAGCGCATGGTTAGTCCTCGGGGTAACTGGGACAGCCTACGCAACTGGTTTGAACGCCGTCTGGTCTGTGGCAGGATATATTACAGTAGAAGTGTTTATGTTTTTCTATGTCGCAAAGCGCTTCAGAACGTATAGTGAAAAAACAGGAAGTATTACAATACCCGATATTTTAGAATCTCGTTTTAACGATAAAAAGCATGTATTACGAATCGTGAGTGCTGCCATTATTATTTTCTTTATGATCGCCTATGTTGGCAGTCAGCTTGTCGCAGGGGGCGGGGCTTTTGCTACGAGTATGGGGGTACAACCCTCAACAGGCATGTGGTTAACAGCTATCATTTTATTAGCGTATACGATGTTGGGTGGGTTTCACGCAGTTAGTAAAACGGATGTCATCCAAGCAGGATTTATGTTTGCTTCACTCGTGCTTCTGCCTACGGTTGCTGTGATTGGGCTAGGTGGATTTGGACCGATCTTAGAAGCGATGCATACAGAAGGCGGCGGCTTCATTAGTCCGTTTGCATTTGCCTTTGGTGCTGTGATCGGTTTATTAGGTATTGGATTTGGAAGCCCTGGTAATCCTCATATTCTCGTAAGGTACATGTCTCTGAAGAATGTTAAAGAAATGAGGCAAGCGGCTCTCATTAGTTCAATATGGAATGTCCTTATGGGCTGGGGAGCTATTATGATTGGGCTAGCAGGTCGGGCTTATTTCCCGGATATCAGTATGCTGCCAAACGAAAACCGCGAGCAGGTTTTCCTTACTCTAGGTTCTGAAATTTTACACCCTGTATTCTTTGGTTTCTTATTGGTGGCCGTCCTTGCTGCGATTATGTCTAGTGCTGACAGTCAATTGCTAGTTGGTTCAAGTGCATTTATACGTGATATCTTCCAAAAAATTATTGGAAAAGATAAAGAAATTCCGCAAAAGCAACTGGTCTTCTTTAGTCGAATTACAACCGTTGTGTTCATGGGACTTTCCTTGCTCCTTGCCTTTACGGCCCAAGAATTTGTCTTCTGGATGGTATTATTTGCATTTGGTGGATTAGGAGCTTGTTTCGGTCCTGCGCTTCTTCTCTCCTTTTACTGGAAAGGTGTGAGCAAACAAGGAGTTCTATGGGGAATGATTACAGGATTAATCACTGTTATCCTTGTCAAACAGCAGCCTCAATGGACATATGCCTTTTTGCCTGACGTCAAAGAATTATTGAACACGTATTTCTTTGGCATTACGTATGAAGCCGTTCCGGGATTTATTGTTGCTACACTGGTGACTGTTGGAATAAGCCTCGTGACTAAGAAGCCGGAAAATGCAGCGGAGGTAGTTAAGAATTTGGATGAGAGTGCTTAGCGAAGCAGGAACATGGGGACAGGTACGTTGTCTCTTTGGGTGGATAACTTCCTCTTATATAAAGGGTTATCCACCTTTTTTGTGTTATACACAACGGTCTGCGGAATTTATCGATTTTTAAGATAGATATCCATAGTAAAGTCTTTGTGGGACGAGGAACCTGATCCTCTGACCCGTGCCCCTCTGTCCTAGTCTCTAAAATTAACAAAAACTCTCCTACAATAGTGGGGCTGAACCTTTTAAATTATATAAAATGCTAAAAGATTGTTTGAACAGCTTGTTCTGAAGCGATTAAATAGGTACTATGATTCAAATTACATCTATCATGATTAATCAGGGAGGGTTTGGACCAATCTTTTCATAAATGGTTAAATGAGAGGGGGGAGGTCCAATTGGGAGATAAATCAATCATAAAGGAAGCGTATTGGCTTAGATCAATCTCTTGCTTAGCAGTTGTTTTGACACATGCTGTTAACACGACATTAGCCAATTATGATCATTCGATTTCTCAATTTGATGAATATGTCTTAATTTTTATAAGGTTTATGGCGTTTTTTGGAACACCGACTTTTGTCTTTCTTTCTGAAATGCTACTTGCTCATGCCTATCCAAATGGAGTTCCTGAAAACTTTTTTCGGAAACGTGTGAAATATTTATTAGTACCATTTGCTTTTATGGCCGTGGTATTTGCAGCAATTGAAAGTAAGTCCCACTCCGAATTTCTCAAGCAAGTTGTCTTAAATGTATTTTTAGGAGGGTACACGGGCTACTTTATCTTAATTATCTTTCAATTTTACTTGTTACACGTACTCTTTCATAAATACTTAAAACAGTGGTCTCCTGCTAGAGTATTAAGCATAGCTTTTATCATAAATGCTAGCTATCTAATCTTCTTTAATTTTACAGAACCAGTTCAAACACCTGTAGGGGAGTATGTGTGGCAAAGAGGGTATTGGCTATTTTGTGTTGGATGGCTTTTTTACTTTGTTTTAGGCTATTATTGTGGGAAAAATTATGAGGCTTTTAAGAGAAAACTTCAAGAACATAAAACGGTGTTAACGATCACTCCTTTACTAGCACTCTGTTTAATTGTTTTCTTGGTAAGAAGCGACATATTACCAGAGGTTTCATCGAAAAGAGTAGACTATATTTTTTATACGGTGAGTGTTATATTGTTCATCATTACCTGGACTTCCAAACTAAAGAAGACACCAAAGACGATCTTGCTAATAAGTAAATATTCTTTTACGATTTACTTAATTCATAAAGTATTTCTTTATTATTTACCAACCATTGCTTTTCTTAGTCCACTAGGCTATTTTTTATTTTCTGCTGTTTTTTGTACGATTGGATCAATAGCAGTATCAAAAATGTTTTCCTATGTTCCGGTTAGTAAGTATTTGATAGGAAATCTCCTGACGATCCCAAAAGAGGGGAGGGTCAAGGGGACAGGTCCCTCGACCCACTACCAAAAAGGTGGATAACCCTTTATTTATACAGAGGGTTATCCACCTTTTTTGGGATATACACAGGGTTAAAGATGAGATTCTTGGTATTAATGTGAAATATCCACAGGACGAGGGATTTGTTCCTCAGTCCCGCTTTTTGTATTTTATATGTAAAAGCTTCTGTTGATGATGATATGCCTTCTTAAATAGCTTTCCTCTCTTAACTTGATTTTTTTCACTATAAGAGTTATACAAGAAAAGGTATATCTTTATCAAGATTTCATGCCAAATCGCCTTCATGCTTTGCTCTCTTGTATATTTCTTTGTTTTTCTCTTTGCTGTTCATACCACTTAACAATTTTCCGCTCTTTCGCTGTTAAATACCCATAACAGACTCTTCGTGAGTTCTTTCGCATATTTTTCTTATTCATGTCTACCTCCAAAGATGCGTAACCGTACGGAGGGCGTTTCGGCAACTGGCTAGCATGGTTAAGAGTTAACGTTAGCCCCTATAGTTTTGCGTCATCACCTTTCAGTGATTTTGCCCTTTCGTACGATTTAATTTATATGCTCTCTTTATTTATGGCATAATTATGAACGTTTTTAAATAGGATGTTTTTACTGAAAAGTTACGTTAGTTTTTTCTTAAGCAGCTTCCAGTAGTTGGTGATAGTCTTACACATAAAAAGCTATTGATTCTTACAATAAGTAAAAAAACAATACAGTACGATGTCTTGAGCATTTGATTTTTAAGAGAATGGTAAGAAATATTCACTGTGAGTTCCTTAAAATTTTTGAATACAATGATAGAATGCAATTTATTTTTGTGTTTAATGGATTTAATATGGTGAAAGAAGAACCGAAAAAGAAATTGGGACGCACTATAGTTTACAAAGTAGCATATATTGGTAATGATTAAATATTTTTTGTTTTTTTATATTGTTAAATTGGGCTAAGTAGGTAGATTCTAGTTAAAGATATGTTCCGAACTTTACTGGAATTCTTTCGAAATTTGTCGAAGGGTTAGTAGTAACTTTAGGAGATTAACATGTTAAAATATGTAGGTGTGATAGGAAAATGGTAATGGATTTTTGGGCTTAAATTGGAGGTTTTCGATAGGGGGGAGAAAAAAATGATAACGAAAGAAGCAGAAACATTAACACAACAACGCTTATTGGAAATATTAGAGAAAGCATATAGGCGAGGGGGTGAGGAAGCTGATACGAAGAAGCTAGTAGAAGAGATTGCTGCATCGTTAAAGCCTTATGTAAAGCCAAGTAAGTAGAATGGAGACCTAAGCAACCAACCTTGTAAGCAAGATTTGTTGCTTAGGTCTTTTGTGCAGTCCGGGGGCAGAGGGGAGAGTGAAAATGGGTCGAGGATCAGTCCCTCTGTTCTATATACATTTTTTACCTTAAAATGAAACTAATTCAATTGAAACTCGTATATAGTAGAAGAGTAGTTCAATAGATAAGGTGAAAATTTGAAAGTTGGAGTGATGCTTGATGATGGGTACGATTTGGCTATTTTTAACCACAATTTTCCTTTTTGTGTTATTGGTTTTGGCTGGGATTGTTTTTTTTATTTTTAAGAAGCGTTATAGAACGGCTAGTTCAAACCAAGCATTGATTATCACTGGACCGAAGCTTGGGAATCCGGAAGAAGATACACGGATCTTCTATGATGAAAATGGAAGAAGCTTGAAAATTATTCGTGGTGGTGGGATTCGTTTGAAGATGTTTCAAACGTGTACTCCTGTTGACTTGAATTCATTTCAAATCAAACTTACAACCCCTAAAGTTTATACATCTCAAGGGGTTCCGGTTGTAGCGGATGCTGTAACATCAGTGAAAATTGCCGATTCGTTAATCGGAATTGCTAACTATGCTGAACAGTTTTTAGGGAAGAAAGATAAAGAAATTGAAGAAGAGGTTTCAAAAGTACTTGGGACAAATCTACGTGCAATTTTATCGAAGATGACGGTCGAGGAGATCAATAATGACCGTGAATCGTTCAATCATCAAGTACAAGATATTGCCCAACAAGAATTAGACAATATGGGCTTTAAGATTACCTCGTTTGGTTTAGATGATCTTCGCGATGCGGATGAGGATAATGGCTATTTGGAAAATTTAGGACGTCCGCGTATTGCCGAAATTCGTAAAAAGGCTGAAATGGCGGAGTCGGATGCTGAAAAAGAAACAAGAATGTATAAAGCAAGAAACGATCAAGAAGCACAGGATGAGGAAAACAAACGACTAAGTGCGATTGCAGAGTCAAGAAAAGAAAAAGATATTAAAGCAGCTCAAATTAAAGAAGAAACTGAACGCGCACGTGCAAAGTCCGAGCAAGCCTATGAGCTCGAAAAAGCAAGACTTGCTCAACAAGTAAAAGAAGAAGAAATGAAAATTCAATACATCGAACGCCAAAGACAGGTAGAACTCGAGTTAGAAGAACAGAAACGACGTAAGGCGTTGGCTGATGCAGACGCGTACGACATTAGAGCAAGATCTGAAGCCGAGGCTGAAAAAGCAAGGATTGACGGGGAAACAAAGGCTACAATTGAAAAGCAAAAAGGTCTTGCCGAGGCTGAAGTTATTCGCGAACGAGGCCGTGCCGAGGCAGAGGCGAAAGAACTTATGGCAAAAGCCATGGAGAAATACGGAGAAGCCGCGATTCTGGAAATGTTTATCGAGATGCTTCCTAAATACGCTCGTGAAGTCGCACAGCCACTTTCTCAAATTGAAGAGATGAAGGTGATTGACCTCGGTGGATCAGATTCAAACGGCGGTGCCTCTAAAATAACAGGCAATGTCACAAAAACAATGATCGGCTTGCAGGAAAGCTTAAAAGAAAGCACAGGAATGGATTTAAAAGCGATGCTCGAAAGCTTTGTATCTAGAGGCCAAGCAGATCATTTTAAGACGTTTGCTTCAGAGGCTGCAGCTGGGGAAGAGAAAGAGGAATCAGGACCTTTGGTAAATGCTGAGGATGAGTTCACTCCTGGTGATAGTGAGTCAGATGGGAATGCGCCGCGAGATTTGTGACCCTTTCAGCATGTGTTTGGCTTGCAAATGAGTAAGTTTGGATTGAATAATGGGTGTTTTCGGCAACAAATTGAGAGTTTGGACAGAATATCATTGAAGTTGGACAGAATGCTTGGTTAGATGAGGACACGGGGCCAGAAGGACAGGTTATTATTTACAGTGGTTAGTCACTATTATCTTTCCTGACGACAGACCTGTCCCTTAGTCCATAATAAAAGACGCCCATGCTAAACCCTAGCATAGGCGTCCCTTTACCTTTATTCATTCAACTCCAAATGTTCCTTCAACACTTCAGAAAGATCCTGTACTTTCTCTTCATCAGGTAAATAATAGTACACTTTATCCATCTCTCCGTCTTCACCCGCGATTTCATGTTCTTCTATCGAATTAAGCGCATCTCGGTAATTGGATTGAATCGACCAGACTTCTCCTAGACTGAGGTTGGTTCGAATGTTGTCTTCAACGACACTCAATATCTCTTCAATTCTCGTAATGGAGGAGAAACTCTTTCCTTTATCGACCAATTCTTTAATGATTTGGCGCTGGCGCTCTTGACGCCCGAAGTCTCCGCGTGGATCATCTAGACGCATACGCGCAAATTTCCAAGCATCTTCTCCATTCAATTGAAGGGTCCCTTCCTCAAAGTCCTTTCCTTCAAATCTAAAATCAAACCCATTTTCTACTTCCACACCGCCAACGGCATCGACCATCCCTTTGAACCCGTTCATATCCATCCTTACAAAGTAATCGACTGGGACATCAAGGAAGTTTTCTACCGTGCGTATGGTCATTTCGGTTCCACCGAATGCATAAGAGTGATTTATTTTATCCTTTTTGTTGTATCCGACAAGATCGGTATATGTATCACGAGGAATACTTACCATCTGGGTGGAATTCTTCTCTGGATTTATGGTCACATATACGAGGGTATCGGAACGATGATAGAAATCACCCGCTTCTTTTTCAGGTTCATCAATTCCCATTAATAACAGAGAAAATGGGTCCCCTTCGTCAAAGTTAATGGACGCGAGACGTTTTTCTGCTTCTTGTCGTTCAATATTTTCTTGGATATTCATAAATGTAGATGTTACTAGATTCCAAGCATAGCTTCCTGCAGCTACCATCAAGACACCGAACACGGTCATCATGATGAGTAGTATTTTTTTCCATTTTATTTTCTTTTTCATAAGCTCACCTAAACTTCTCGTTTATACGCAGTTACCTGAGATACTGGATCCATCTCATATTTTCTGCCGGTACGCGATACTTTCTTCCAATCTCTGTTAAAGAAATAAGCGACACTGCCATACATGACAAAATACATGATGATAAAGCGGTGAATAAACACATCATAGAGGACTGTTTTGAACAGACGAAACGAGTCGCCTTTTTCAAATGTAAACCCATGACGTTTCACTAAACTAAGTGCCAATAAATTATAAATAAAATTAAACAAGTAAATATAGGATAAATACACAATAATGAATCCTATATAAATAAATTCGACGTTTAAGAACGCATTAGCAACAAAGAATCCTACTGTAAAATAGGCAGCCAAAATACCAACAAAAAACGATTCAAAAATGTAGAAAAAGGAAACAGCCTTTGTTATGAATGTTTTTCCAAAGAAGGAGCGGAAATGGACGAGGCAATCGACATAAGCCTTCTGCCAGCGAATCCGCTGCTTAAATAAATCTCTCCACGTTTCAGGTAACTCGGTATAACTAATGGCATCCAAAATTAACAGGATTTTTTTATTCTTTTGTTTTGCAATATACCGGTGGATCTTTAGTGTGATATCAATGTCTTCGCCGACAGAGGATCGGTAGCCACCGACATCGATCAGTACTTGTTTTGTGAAAATACCAAATGCCCCGGATATGATGGCCAAGGCCTGAAAGCGGGCAAGAGATAATTTTGTCACATAAAATGCTTTTAAGAATTCAAGCATTTGTACACGAATGAGCATGTTTGTCCCAGCTAATGACAGCTTTTTTAAAGGGTTTGATGTCTTCGTTTGTAATACGTGAATCATCCCACCTGCAGCAACAACGTTGGGATCAGCAAATTTTTCGTTTACGACGGTTAAAGACGAAGAAGTTAAAATCGTATCAGCATCCAATGTGACGACCAATTCTTTTCCCGCGTACTCAATTCCTGCATTTAACGCGTCGGCTTTTCCTCCGTTCTCTTTATTGACCACGTATATATTCGGATAAAGAGCAGATTGATAAACTCCCTCCACTTCCTCGTGAGACAATTTACCAAGCGGCGCTTTCCAGCTTTTCTTTAGATGTAAATGCTGGTGCAAAAGTTCAAAGGTTTCATCCGCTGAACCATCATTGATGTAGATGACTTCAAAATTTGTATAATCTAAAGACCTCATACTATGAACGGATGTTTCAATAATTCCGGCTTCATTATAGCAAGGTACTAAAATACTAACTCCCTTTTCTGTTTTAGGGTTATGTTTGACTAGCTCGTCTTCTTCACGAAACCAGGGCAAGCAGTGAAACAAATGAAGAATAGGGAAAAAGAGACACATGCAAAAAAAGATTAATAGAAACAGTTCCAATTAATAACACTCCCTTCCTGAAAGTTCTTCTTAACATGATTCAACAAATAACGACCTATTTCAAGGGAGTTTAAGAGAAAGGATGCTATTGAACTAGAAATCGGAATGTTAACGATTCACAATTTTTCATAAAGTGAATCGGATTTCCTAATGAATGTGTGAAAGTTGTCGACAATGTTTTAGGGACAGGGGGACAGGTACTTTGTCCCTGAAAGGGGGAAGATAGAGTATCATATGTAAGCAAAACAAAAGCAGTTGGGATTTCCCAACTGCTTAATTAATAACTTCTCCCTTACCAGATAAGATTTTCATTTGATCGTTTTCGTAGCCTACTATATACGTAACTTTATATTTGCTGTACACATAACTATTATTATTCCGTTCTTGGGCTGTAATTATTGCCGTGACTGTTATATCTCCGTCATCCTTAACCAGTAAATCATCGATCAGGACGGATTCGGTATTTAGATAGCCTTCACGAAATGATTCATATGATGTATCAGATTGCCATCTACTCCCTAGCAATGAATAGGCAGTAACATAATCTTTATAGTTTAAGCTTTCATAGAAATATCCTACTAAATAATGAGCTAGATCTTGATCTGAGAAAACTTGCTCTTCATAAGTATAGCCTGCTGTATTTTCTCCGATATTCGGTAAACTTGTCATCGGTGCCTTGGACCAGCCCTCAATTAATGCAATTACGTTAGGAATGGGGATGCTAAACCCAATTGAACCTTGGTCCGCTCCGGCAGAGTTGATACCTAGTACTTCTCCTGTTTGACTATGAATGAGAGGCCCTCCGCTATTTCCTGGTGCAATGGGTGCTGAGATCTGATAGACATCCTCATAGTAATAAGGTGGTAGTTCCAAATCGCGATTGACTCCACTAATTATGCCGGTTGTTACTGTATTTTGAAATCCTAGTGGGCTTCCTAATGCTAATACTTCATCGCCAATTTCTGCAAATGAATCTCGACTAATTTTTAGCGGTTCTGTCCCTTTTAACCCATCTACACGTACAACTGCAACATCGGTTTCTTCACTGATTCCGATCACCTTCCCAGTGAACTCTCGGTTGTCTGATGTTTTCACCTTCACATCACTTACGCCTGCAACGACGTGGGCATTCGTCACAACATCTCCTTGATCGTTGTATAGGAAACCAGACCCTAGAGAATGATTTTCTAGTTCAATATGCACAACTAGCTTTTGTGTTTCATAGATAATTTCTTTTACTTCTATAGGTTCATCTTCTATGGTTTCTTCTGGCGTTGTGCTAGCTAAAATGGTTGAAGGGGTATTCAATTGCTTTGGTATAGACTCCTTTATGTAAGAAAAAGCATACACTCCAGTTCCCCATATGATGATCGTAACAAGGCCACTAATAATCCACTGTTTATTCATGTCTGTCTCTCCTTACTCAACGTACCAGGTGATGTTATCGACACTTACGTTAACATCTTCAAAAAGATAATAAACAACATCGTCAAAAGAACCCTGTTCTCCAGGACTTAAAGAAAAGGGGAACACAGTCGTCCAACTATCATAAAGATAATAGCCTTCTAAATCATAGACGGTGTAATAAATGGTAATGGATGAAATGGTTTTTGTTGCTACATTGGTCACTTCACCGGACAAGTATAAATCACCATATTCGTCTACATGTGCTTCAAACCAGTTCATATCTACGGCCGCTTTTCGATTTTGCAAGTCTTCTTTGGCTGCAGCTTCCATTGCCTTCTCTAATCGCTCTACTTCTGCTCTTTCAAACGCATCTCGTTCTTGCTCGATTTTGTCTTTAAAAGAAGAAAGCTTTTCATTATTTGTTGCATATTCAAGTCCCCGGTTCACACTCGCTATCGCATCTGAAAACTGTTTATTCTGCAAGTAATGCTCTGCTTGCTCGCTTGTCAATTGGACAATTTTGGTGAGAATTTGGTCTTTAACAGCAGTTGCTTCTTCAGAGGATAGTGTCGAAATTGTATTCAGCTTATCAGCTAATTGATTCACTGTTGTTAATTCAGCAAGTTCTTGTTTGATTTTCCCGACCGTAACAGTGATCTCCTTCGCTGCGATTAATTCTGTAAATGGATCGAAAAGGGGATCAAATTCAGCTGTAATGTTTTCTTTTAAAGTAGAAAGATCAGCTTCTGCTTCTGTAAAGTTATTCTCTTTAATTTTGTCACTAATCGACGTTAGTTCAGTAGTATAATGATTCGCACGAGCAATCGTCTCTAAATTTTGTTCCAAAACAGCATAGTCAGGACGCATATTTTGTGCTCTTAGTAACTCTTTTTCGGCTTTTAAATATTCACCGTTTAGAGCAGCGTTCTCAGCGGAATGTTGCAAAGAAAGCACTTCTTTATTAATTGTTGTTTCATTCACATAATAGGCCGAGACTCCACCTCCGATTAAGAGGATGCTCATGAGAGGGATTAAAATTGGTAACTTTTTTATCATTCGTTTGCGAAGGGGCTGTTTAGGTTCTTTTTGTTGATCTTCACGTGATGTTTCTTCTTCTACATGCTGTTCAGGCGGTTCGATGGTAGCTGCGATATTTGGGTTTTCTCGATTTTCTTCTTGATTGGATTCATGTAACTCTGTTGTAGTTTCTTCACTTTGGAGTATTCTCTCTCCACAGTGAGAGCAAAAACGGGATGACGTAGCCAATCGTTCTCCGCATTGATGACAAAACATGATTGGAATCCCTCCTTAACACGATTATCTGATTCTATTAGACTTAATTATACATTAGATTACAGAATTTTTTATAGTGGATTAAGGGGATGAGGGACAGGTAGCTTATCCTTTTTGGGTACGGCCAGAGGGAGTGAAAAGACTAGTAAGCTAGTAGGGGAGATTGTCTCTCGTATGTTCAGACGGTGAAAAAGAAATTGAGGCCTAAGCAACGTTTAATGCTTAAGCCTTTACGTGAGCTAGTGAAAATGGTAGCTGATTTATGCTCTTTCTTATAGCTTTTAGGTGATCTTATCAAAATTATCCCTTTGAACTAAGAAATGAGCAATTAAGTAAATGATAATTAAAATGATGAAAGAGTAAAAATAGTTCCACTTAACTATGTGATAAATCCCGATAAAGCTAAGGAGCGGTAAGCCTATAAAACTCAATAGAGCAGAGAAAATAACTGATTTGATAAACGGATTAGCATTAGGTTTATATTGTAGAAAGAACATCACTATTACAGGTATCACAATTATACTCCAAGGCAAGTAGTTTGCGGTTAAAGGAAATACTTCATAATGATAATGGAAAAAACCAAGATTATGACCAAGTATGTCAAGTATGGATGCACATATCACAACGAAGAAACCTGAATATAAGAGTCGGTCAGTGCTATTTTTATTCCTGAATTTTAACCAAATAAGAATTGAGAGCAATAACACGATTACACCGAACCACCACTGCCAAGTAAAAAGGGAGTGTTCTAACCAAATTTGAATTTTTTCATTTTTTAATTGAATCTCTCTAGAGAAATGATCATCGAAAATTTGAGATTTATTCATAAACGTTCCCTTCAATCTTTTTTTAGCTGATTTATTTTAGTTTTTACTAAATAAACCATTTTTATGAACGTGATTTTACTAATACCGAATAATGATGTAAAAATGATGAGAATTACGTGATCGTCTTGAAAGGGTAGGAGAAAAAATGTAGGATTTTGACAGGTGGTGAGAGAAAAGTGACTACAGAGAAAAAAGCACAAAAGTTATCACAACAACAGCTAGTGAAAATCTTAGAGCATACATATAAAAAAGGATCAGAATCTCCTAATCTTAGTTCACAACAACTAATCGAGGAGATTGCTCAACTCTTAAAACCATATGTTCACTCGGACATCACGTAATGTCTCGTGCCTGACCCGGGTTAAGCAGAATGTCATTCGCACTTGTAGAAATAAATCCATGGGGAGAACAGGCGGATTTAAAAATAAGAATAAGGTGAAACCATGTTAAAAAAAGTTACTATTTTTATGGCAATTAGTGTTGTTTTTCTGCCTATGTTTCATAAATCGGTACTGGCTGAGACTTACATCGTCCAAACGGGGGATACTCTTACGAAAATTTCTGAGAAATATGGAATACCAGAGGATAAGATTGTGAACCAAAACAGATTGTTATCTACGATACTTGATCCAGGTCAGCAGTTAGTAATTCCGTATACGGACACAGTTAGTACGATGAGTACATTAGGATTTTCTATACCTACATTATTACAAGAACCCTCCATTATTAGTACTCTTCAATGGGTGTATTTTGAACAAAGAATCAATAATCCAATAAAAAACGAGATGATTTATATGGGGGATTCTAGTAAGAAACAAATCGCTCTTACGTTTGACGACGGTCCCGAGGAGACCTATACTCCGCAAATTCTAGAAATTTTAAGAGATAAAGGGGTCAAGGCAACCTTTTTTGTCGTAGGAAAGATGGCTGAGGAGTATCCAGAACAACTAGAACAAATTTACAAAGAGGGACATGTTATCGGGAACCATACTTGGGATCATCCATATATAACCGAGCTCACAGACGAACAATTGATCGAAAATGTCCATAAAACTAGCGAAGAAATTGAGAAGGTTACAGGATCCAAACCGACTTTATTCCGACCTCCATTTGGGGAAATGGAAGATCGACAAGCAGCACTGCTTCATCAACATGGCTACCGCACGATTATGTGGACCGCCGATACTAAGGACTGGAGTGGAGTGTCTGCAGAAAGAATTGTATCAACCGTGAAGCAAGAGGCTAGCCCTGGAGTGATCGTCCTTCAACATAACTACCATGTAGAGGGCGAATTTGGAACGGTCGAGGCATTGCCGGAAATTATTGATGAATTACAAGCGGAGGGGTATGAGTTTGTTACGATTCCGGAGCTTTTGAGGGGGACATAGGGGACGGGTACCTTGTCCCGCCGAGAAAATGGGACATGGAACCTGTCCCCTCGTCCCTCTTACACCACTTTTTTATCATCAGTACCAGTAGGTATAATAACATTTTCGCTTCCGTCTGATTCTGGTAAATGGCGTTGGAAGCCTTTTGTTAAGTAGCCTAGATAAAGCAATCCGACTGCGACCCATACGAATCCGCCGATGAGTGTGGGCAGGTCAAGTAAGAACAACAGCCAAGCGATAAACGCTGCCCCGATAAGTGGGTTAATAAGGTTCACTACCTTACTTTTTAACGTGCGTTCTTCTTCTTTTTGCTTGTTCGAGAAGTATAGCGTAATGACACAAAGATTGACAAAGAAGAAAGCTGTTAAGGCTCCGAAATTGACGAATCGTAACGCTGCGTCGATCGTAATAAAGATAGAAAGTAAGGCTACAACAGAAGAGAATAAGATGTTTAATACGGGAGTTTTATATTTCGGATGAACATAACCGAAAAACTTATTCGGTAAAATTGAGTCACGGCCCATGACGAATAATAGTCTTGAAACGGCTGTAACAGAAGCGAGACCTTGTGTAAAAATAGCAGCAATTAAGACTGTAATAAAGAAAGAACTTAACAAGCTTCCACCAACGACACTGACTAACTCAAGAGCTGCGGAATCAGGGTTTTGGAACGTAAAATTAGGAACGATTAATTGAATAAAATACGATGTTACCAAATGAAGGACACCGACGATCGCAATCATGATAAAAATGGCTTTAGGAATCGTTTTCTTCGGATTAATGGTTTCCTCAGATAATGTTGTCATCGTATCAAAGCCTAGGAAAGAGAAAATAACGATGGATGCTCCAGCTAAAACGATTGAAAGAGACATTTCTGATTCAAGGAATGGCTGCACCGAAAGGATTGTACCAGTACCGGCACCGTTGAGTAAACCGTGAATCATGAAGATCGAAAATACGATAATAAAGATGATTTGCAGCATAACAAAAATACTACTAATGTTTGCAGAGGAATTAACGCCTAAAATCGTAATAACAGCTAACATAACCGTTAATCCTATGATCCAGACATATGGCGGAATGGAAGGGAATTGGGCATGTAGGAAGATACCAAATGTAATACAAGCAATAATCGGTGCAAAAAGGTAGTTAAGAAGTAAGACCCAGCCAACGATGAAGCCGAGCTTCGGATTCATCGTTTTCTTGACAAATGTATAAGCAGAGCCGGATATTGGCAATTTTTTCGCCATTACCGCATAACTTGCTCCCGTAAATAAAACAGCAAGCACCGCTACCGCATACGCTGGTGTTAAAAAACCGCTAGATCCTTCATAGGCCACTCCAAATACAGAAAAATAGATCATTGGCGTGTTCCAAGCTAGACCTAACATGACGACTTGAAACAATGTTAACGTTCTTTTTAATTCGGTTCCTTCTTTCATCATAAAACAGCTCCTTTTGGTTTAGTGAATTTGATATTGTGAAATAATAAAAGGCGTTCCTGGCACGCTTGAAAATGATTATGTTGATAATTCTTGTTTGAAATGAAAGATAAATGCAATAACTGCGTCACAAAACCTCACAAGATTTTTTGGGGCTATTTAGATTTGTCAGATTTTTTTTAAAAGGGTTGTTAAGTAAGGTATTTTCAGAAAGTTTGTTAAGTTTTCTGACAATGTGGTTGAAAGGCTGTTGTGTAGGTTCTATACTTCGAACTAAGATCAATCGAATAAAGGTCCTTGCCAGAGAGGTCGGGACGAAAAATGCTTTCTAGGGTTCCGTTGATTCAATCAAGTCTGGTCCAAGAGAAGGCGGTATAGGTGCGAGAAGCACGTATGCTACACGGAAGGATAAAAGCCTGGGAGATTTCTCCCAGGCTTTTATCCTTTTTTACTTTTAAGGGACTAATAGGGAGGTCATACGTATGAGCAAACAGATTTGGAAAAAGGAAATTCCAGCAGGAGGAAAATGGTCAGGGGTCGTGAGCAAAGGGAAATTAGTTCGGTTTACTGCTCTTGAAGAAGGAGCCAACCTCTCATTGTTACTGTATAACCCGAATGATTTAACCGAGCGCTATAACATGCCGGACACATTAAAAGCGCAGCACACGTCGCATTTGACAACAGGTCATGTGTTAATGAGTGACAATGGACGCATCTTCGCGAGTTTGATTGAAGATACATTAGGTTGGCATGATACGATAAGCGGCTATACAACAAGAAAGCTAACGGACTCAAAGTATGGAAAAACGACCTATCAAGAAAAACGAAACGAATGGTACCGCAGCGGACAAGAAAATTTCACGGTTGAGCTAGTCAGAAACGGATTAGGGAAAAGAGATTTCGTCCCTGTTGTGAACTTGTTTTCAAAAGTATTCTGTGATGAAAGTGGCGATATGAACTTTGTCTTGGAACATTGTCCAAAGGGAGCAACGGTTACGCTTCGGACTGAAATGGATGTGCTTTTGGTTTTGTCGAATACACCGAATCCATTGGACCCAAGAGATTGGTATCCATCTGTTCCTGTTAGCATGGAAGTTCTTGCGGCCGAGCAAGTAGAAGAGGACGATTATTGCTTAAACCATAGACCTGAAAACCGTCGCGCATTTGAAAATACATGGGAGTATGAAGCGCTAGTAAAAGGATAAAACAATGAAATTAGGAGGAGGAGATCATATGGCAGTTTTTAATAGAGTTGAAAGTGAACGAAAAATCGAGGATGCAATATACGATGAAGTGATTTTAGCTGGAGATGGCTGGATGAGGGAACTAGAGCCTGGCCAAGTTCTTAGAATTGTCGATTTAGAAGGAAATCAAGCCGCAGATACATTGTTTTTCGATGCGGATAATCCAGATGACCATTATAGTGCTGTTGCAACGATTACTGGTCAAACCAATATTTATTTATCAACGGGATCTGTTTTACGAGCGGAGTCTGGTAAGGAGCTGCTGACGATCGTTGCCGATACATGCGGACGTCATGATACGTTAGGCGGAGCTTGTTCCGCACAAAGCAATACGGTGCGCTATTCACATGATACGCTGCCAATGCACAATTGCCGAGATACATTTATGTTACAGATGGCGAAATTCGATGGGAAGTATGAAAAGCGTGATCTAGCGCCGAATATTAACTTTTTTATGAACGTACCGGTCACACCAGATGGTGGATTAATGTTTGCAGATGGGGTTTCTGCACCAGGGCGTTACGTAGAAATGAAATCCATTTCTAAAACAGCTGCCTTAATTAGCAACTGTCCACAGTTGAACAATCCTTGTAATGCTTATAACCCGACACCTGTTCGTGTTCTGATTTGGGAAGAGTAGGAGGAGGCACAGGTCTCCGTTTTATATAGAGGAAACTAGTCAAAAAAGAGTGGAGGTTTTCATATGTTTAAGAAGGTCCTTATCGCCAATCGTGGTGCCATTGCCGTTAGAATAGAGCGAACATTAAAAAAAATGGGTATAGCGTCGGTAGCTGTCTACACGGAGGCTGATCAAGACAGTCTGCATGTTGATTGTGCGGATGAAGCGATTTTAATAGGAGAAGGTCCGGCAAAGGATAGCTATTTAAATAGTGAGTTAATTTTAAAAACAGCACTAGAAACGGGGGCGGAAGCGATTCATCCTGGTTACGGGTTCCTAAGTGAGAATGCCGATTTTGCTCGTGCATGCCGTGAACATGGAATAGCGTTTATTGGACCAACACCTGAACAAATGGAACTATTCGGATTGAAACACTCTGCTAGAGAAATTGCGGTCAAGGCTGACGTTCCGTTGCTTCCTGGAACGGATTTAATCTCAGAGCTTGAAGAAGCGTTAGTGGAAGCAAGATCAATTGGCTATCCAGTTATTTTAAAAAGTACGGCTGGCGGCGGCGGCATCGGCATGCGTGTTTGTAAGGATGACGAGGCACTGCGCCAAGCGTATGAGGGAGTTCGTCACCTTGCAGAAACAAATTTTAAAAATGGCGGACTTTTCTTAGAAAAATATATTGCAAAAGCGCGCCATGTAGAGGTGCAAATTTTCGGGAATGCTTTTGGGGAAGTTGTTACATTAGGCGAGCGTGATTGCTCGATTCAACGTCGTAATCAAAAGGTGATTGAGGAAAGTCCAGCGCCGAAACTATCAAATGACGTTCGTGAGCGTATGTTTCAAGCGTCAAAGCGTTTAGCTAAGGAGGTTGGCTATCGCAGTGCAGGAACGGTCGAGTTTCTCTATGACCCAGAAACGGCGGAATTCTACTTTTTAGAAGTGAATACAAGACTTCAAGTAGAGCACGGTGTAACGGAAGAAGTGTTAGAGGTTGATCTTGTTGAATGGATGGTGAAAGAAGCCGCTGATGAGCTACATGACTTACCTTCTTTCATTGAAAAACCTACAGGACATAGCATCCAAGCGCGAATTTATGCAGAAGACTGCTTACAAAATTTCCGTCCTAGTGCCGGTCAAATCGATAAGGTCATCCTTTCTGATCAGGCGAGAATCGAAACATGGTTACGAGACGGAATTACCGTTACGTCTCTTTATGATCCAATGCTTGCAAAAATTATTGTCCGTGGTGAAAGTCGAGAAGACGCGCTTGAGAAACTCATTCAAGCTTTGGAAGAAACACGTTTCTATGGAATCACAACGAATCTACAATACTTACAGGCATTATTAAAAGTAAAAGATTGCAAAGAAGGGAACGTTTGGACGCAGTTACTAAATGGATTTGAGCCTGCAGAGCATGCACTTGAAGTATTAGATGGCGGGGTTCAAACAACGGTTCAAGACTGGCCTGGCCGAGTCGGTCATTGGGATGTTGGAGTTCCACCGTGTGGACCAATGGATCCTTTGTCGTTTCGAGTTGGGAATAAATTACTTGGAAATGAAGACTCAGCATCAGGTTTAGAATTAACACTGAAAGGTGGAACGTACAAATTCCGCAATGATATTTGGTTTTGTATAACAGGAGCTGACATGCAAGCACAAATAGATGAAGAAACGGTTCCGTTATATAAGCCGGTTTTAGCGAAAAAAGGGCAAGTGTTAACGTTTGGTGAGGCGAAGGTAGGGATGCGTAGTTATCTGCTCGTAGCAGGTGGTTTTGATATGCCTCTTACTTTAGGAAGTGCAGCAACCTTTACACTTGGTGGCTTTGGAGGCCATGGCGGGCGCGCTCTTCGTCCTGGAGATGTCCTAAATGTTAATAAAGCAACAGAACCACGCGAGTTTGAAGAGTTAGATGTTTCCTCATGTCCTAACATGACGAATACATGGACAATTGGGGTCGTCCCGGGTCCGCACTGTACAGAGGAGTTTTTACAGCCGGATTATTTACCTCAATTAACCGAAACGAGCTGGGAAGTTCATTTTAATAGTTCCCGTACTGGAGTCAGGTTAGTAGGACCAGCTCCAAACTGGACGCGTGAAGATGGCGGCGATGCTGGATTGCACCCATCCAATATTCATGACAATGCTTATGCCGTTGGAACGCTTGATTTAACAGGGGATATGCCGATTTTGCTTGGACCAGATGGACCGAGCTTAGGTGGCTTCGTTTGTCCGGTCACAACAGCATCAGCAGAATTTTGGAAATTAGGACAATTGCATCCTGGCGACAAAATCCGATTTGAGCTCCTTACCCTAGAAGATGCAAACAAAATGCGTCAAAAACAAGAGGAGAACCTGACTGCTGTTGGAGCAGGAGAACGAAATAATGTTCGAGTGGAAAGCATCCTCCCTGCTAAAAGAGAGCTAACATTAGAATATCCGATTTTGGTTCATGAAGAAGAAAATAGAAGATTTCCGATGACAATTCGTTGCTGTGGAGATGAGTATTTACTCGTTGAGTACGGAGAGATGGAGCTCGATTTAAAGCTTAGATTTCAAGCACAAGTTTTGATGGATTCTATTAAAGAAACGGATCTAGTTCCCTATATTGAGATCACACCTGGAATACGCTCATTACAGGTGCACATTGATCCAACGAAGATTACTGTACAAGAGGCTTGCGAGAAAATTTTAGAGCTTGATAGTGCACTGCCCCCTCTTGAGGAGATTGAAGTGCCGTCTCGTATTGTAAAACTTCCGCTTTCATGGGATGATCCGTCAACTCAGTTAGCGACAGACCGCTACCAGCAAAATGTGAGACCAGATGCGCCTTGGTGCCCGAGTAACCTCGAGTTTATTAGACGAATTAACGGTCTGAACAATTTAGATGAAGTGAAGGATGTTGTTTTTAACGCAAACTATCTTGTTATGGGACTAGGCGATGTGTACTTAGGTGCACCGGTCGCAACACCGATGGATCCTCGCCACCGCTTAGTAACAACTAAGTACAATCCAGCTCGTACTTGGACGCCGGAAAATGCGGTTGGAATCGGCGGAGCTTATATGTGTGTCTACGGAATGGAAGGACCTGGAGGCTATCAGTTTGTTGGCCGTACGATTCAAATGTGGAATAAATTCCGTTCAACAGAAAGCTTTGAGGCAGGTAAACCATGGTTGCTTCGCTTCTTTGATCAAATTCAATTTTATCCAATTGGAGCAGATGAATTATTGCAGCTTCGTGAAGACTTCCCGCGTGGAAGGTTTGAAGCAGACATTACCGAAACGACTTTTAAACTTGGCGAGTACCTAGAATTTTTAGAGTCGATTCAAGATGAGACGGACATTTTCCGCAAAAAACAACAAAATGCATTCAAAGCAGAGCGCGAAAGCTGGAAGGCAATGGGCCTTGCTGAATATATTTCCGAACAAGAAACGGTTGTTGAAAGCGAAGAGGAGACCCTTCCAGAAGGTGTCGTAGGAGTGCGCTGTTCAATGCCGGGAAGTGTGTGGAAAGTACTCGTAGAACCAGGCCAATTTGTCAAAAAAGGCGAGACTCTTATTATCGAAGAAAGTATGAAAATGGAGTTCCCGCAATATGCCACGTGCGATGGATATGTAGATACAGTTTATGTAAAACCAGGTGAAGAGGTTCACTCAGGACAACTAATTGTTGGGATTAAGGAAGAAAAAGAAGAGGCGGTGTCTGTGTAATGAATGGAACCATCCCTGAAAAATTAACGATCAAATGGCTTCAAGAAAATTATCGAAACAAGAAACTTACACCTAAGGAGGTCATTGTAGAAATTATCAAGCGTGCAAACGATGACGCAAATATGAACATTTGGATTACTCCTCCATCACTGGAGTGGATCCAGCCTTACTTAGAAAAATTGAACTCTCTTCCTATTGAGAGTTCTCCTCTTTGGGGGGTTCCGTTTGCGATCAAAGACAATATTGATTTGGCAGGGATACCGACAACAGCTGGTTGTCCAGAGTACGCATATACCCCTAATGAGCATGCTTCTATTGTCAAACGACTGATTGAAGCTGGTGCGATTCCTGTTGGAAAAGCCAACTTGGACCAATTTGCTACTGGGCTTGTTGGAACAAGGAGTCCATATGGGGAAACGCAAAACTCATTGCGTCCAGAGCTTATCAGTGGGGGATCTAGTAGTGGATCGTCTGTTTCAGTAGCAAGAGGTCAAGCGGTATTTGGATTAGGAACGGATACGGCTGGTTCTGGGCGGATCCCAGCTCTATTAAACAATCTAGTCGGCTATAAGCCGAGTCTTGGTGCATGGTCAACAAAGGGAGTCGTTCCTGCTTGCGCGAGTCTTGATTGTGTAACGGTGTTTGCTCATTCTTTAGAAGAGGCAATGCTTGTAGATCAAAGTGCAAGGGGCGTAGAGGAAACGGACCCATGGTCAAGAAATATTCCTCAGCCAACATCAAGTCTCCCTGATAAAATCATTTTGCCTAAAGAGCCGCTCGATTTTTTTGGCCCATTTGCCACTGAATATAGTAACGCATGGGACCAGGTGGTAGAACAGTTGAAAAAGTTAGATATACCAATTGAGTATATTGATACGACGTTTTTATCTGATGCTGCTGCCATTTTATATGATGGTCCAATGGTTGCAGAGCGATGGGCTGCTGTTGGAAACTTTGTTGAAGAGAATCCAGGAGCAACCTTTCCAATAACGGAGGAAGTTCTTCGCTCAGGTTCTGCTAGTAAGTACGATGCTGCTACTGTTTTTAAAGCGAATCATAAGTTGAAAGCTTACAAACTTAAGGCTAAACAATTACTAACGAATGCTGTCCTTGTGATGCCAACTGCAGGGGGAACGTGGACGCGTGATCAAGTAAGGGAAAATCCAATTGCGACAAATAGCGATATGGGTCGTTACACAAATCATTGTAATTTATTAGATCTGTGTGCTGTTGCCGTTCCAGCAGGTGAAGCAGCTGAGCGTCTGCCTTTTGGAATTACATTATTTAGTCTAGCTGAAGATGAAGGGCTCATTTGTGGAACGGCAGAAGCCTTTGCCAAAAAGTCAGATGAACCAACGACTCTCATAGCGGTATGCGGATTACACATGCGAGGCCTCCCTTTAGAAACACAAATGAAGGAGTGTCGTGCGAGATTTATTCGTGAAGCCGTGACAGCTCCTAAATATCAAATGATCAAACTACCAACTGAACCGGCAAAGCCTGGTTTAATCAAACAAGCATCGGGTGGTGGAGCGATACAGTTAGAAATTTGGGAGATGCCTTTATCAACATTTGGAGGATTTGCCGCTTCCATCCCCGAACCACTTGGTATCGGTAAAGTAGAGTTAGAAGATGGTTCTGAAGTTCCTGGTTTTATTTGCCAAGCATACGCGGTAGAAGAGGCCGAAGATATCACCGCTTTAGGAGGATGGAGAAATGGGTCAGAGGGCCAGGTCCCACGATCCAATGTTCAACTCTCAAAATAACATTTTACTATCAAAAAGGTGGATACCCCTCTTATCTATACAGAGGGGTATCCACCTTTTGTGAGACATCAGATAAGCACGGTGATGGGATCTCGTGCTTATCTGACGCCTCATTCTATTCTTGTAAAAAATACTGTTACGTTTATATGTGTTTTATAAGAATACGTTCCTGCTACAGCACATAAAATGCCTTCTGTCGAACAATTTCTGTTGAGTTATTAGTAGATGGGAAAGGGTAGCTCTGCTAAACTAGTTATAACAACTACATAAGCTGATGGGCGGTTGGCACTCCCTTACGAAAGGGGGTGTTAAGAATGGTGACATATGAAACAATGAATACGCTATTTCAATTCGGTACATTGATCGTTACAATGTTTATCGCATTCGTAGCGATTATCGCACTAGTCACCAACAAAAAGAAGTAACCGCCCGTCATCCTACCAAGAGTTGGGTGGTTACTTCTTTTTTGGTACAAACTCAAAAAATGGTCAGTCGCTCTTCATGCGGCATGTAGTTGTGATGACCGGGTGTTAGCGCACTCGGTCTTTTTTATTCTAGGTTGATCTTGATTTCAGTATACATGATTAGTACTTGACTTTCAAGAAAGCACGGGGGGGGACTGATCTCGTTCTTCCCATTGAGCGTCACTTGTTTCTTGTGTTGGAGTAAGGTATACGATGCTGTAATATTGTTTAGATATATACGAAGGAAGTCTAAAAAACACGTTACAAAAAAGGTGGATAACCTCCTGTTTATACAGAGGGTTATCCACCTTTGATGAGATTTACACAGCTGGCGTATGAAATTATTACAGTCAATATGTAGATATCCACATCTAATTCATGTTCTACAGAAGAGAAATGGGACGAGGAACTGAACTGCCCCCCGTCGCTCCGTCCACTATTCATAACGTATTGCTTCAACCGGATTCAATCTTGCAGCTTTGTTTGCTGGAAGCAACCCAAAAAGCACCCCCAATACTATTGAAAATAGAACAGCACCGACGATAACTGGTATAGATAGAAGTGAAGGTAAGCCTGCGAAAAAGGAAATGAGCATCGAAATCCCTGCACCAAGAAAAATCCCAATCACTCCTCCTATTAATGTTAATATCACCGATTCAATTAAAAATTGTGTGAGAATTTGCTGCCGTGTCGCACCTAATGATTTACGAATCCCAATTTCCCTGGTTCGCTCGGTGACAGATACGAGCATAATATTCATAACACCAATTCCCCCAACAAATAGTGATATCCCTGCAATTAAGCCAATAATCATCGTCATAATCCTAGTAATTTGGCCGATTCCTTCAGCGATTTCCTCCATATTCATGACTTGATAGGCATTTTCTGTGTTGTGTTTTACATTTAATAAGCGCACGGCTTCCTCCCCAGCCTTTTGTAACTCTTCAAGGGAAGAAGACTGGATGCTTACTTGATTAAAATAACTCTTACTGTAAATACTTCTCCATGTTTCCCACGGGATATATACTTCTTGTATTCCTAACGTAAATAAGCCAGAAGGAGGTTCAAGCACACCAATAACCTCGATTGGCTGGGCATCAATACGGATAATTTCCCCGACAGCGGACTGTTCCGGAAAAAGTTCTTCGGCAAGAGAGTAAGAAAGTAAGGCAACCCTCCGACCTCCAATAAAATCAGTTGGTCTTAACGAGACACCTTCTGCGACTTGAAGACGGTGAACATCAATGTAGGATTCATTAATTCCATTTACAGACACCTCAAACGATTCTGTTTGGAAACGGACTGTGCTATATTCATAACTTGTTGCTACGACATTCTCAACCTGCTGTATCTGTTCTAGATTACGGATGTCCTCGATCGTAAACGCTGGCTCGTTCCATATATTTGGGTTGGATTGAATTTCCTTATCAGATGGCATATAAAAAATCTCAGACGTATTTCCTTCGCCTGCGATCGTTGATTTTAACATTTCCTCTCCACCCTGACCAATTGCCACGACAATAATAACGGCAGCTACCCCAATAATGATTCCGAGCATCGTAAGTGATGAGCGAATTTTATGAGCCTTAATTGAACTAATGGCCATGATAATATTTTCTTTTATACTCATAAAGTTGGCCCTTCCTCCTGAACCAATTTCCCGTCGCGAACAAAGATGATCCGTTTTGTATATTTGGCAACTTCCGTCTCATGAGTAACAAGAGCAATCGTTGTGCCGGATTCATTTAAATCAGTTAGTAATCCCATGATCATCTCACTTGTTTTTGTATCGAGAGCTCCAGTCGGTTCATCCGCTAGAATGATAGAAGGTTCATTAACGAGGGCACGGGCAATTGCTACACGTTGCTTCTGTCCACCAGACAACGAGTTTGGTAAATAGTCCATTCGTTCTTTCAAGCCAACTCGCTCTAATGCTAACTCTGCCCTTGCCTCACGCTCTTTAATCTGTATTCCTGCATAGATCATAGGCAATTCAACATTCTTTTTTGCCGTTAATCTAGGTAAGAGATGAAACTGTTGAAAGACAAAGCCGATTTGTCGATTTCTTACTTTCGCTAACCCTGGCTCATCGTAAGTGGACACATCTTCTCCATTTAAAAAATAACAGCCTGAGCTAGGATGATCTAAACAACCTATTATGTTCATTAACGTTGATTTTCCAGAACCAGAAGGCCCCATAATCGCTAGAAAATCGCCTTGGTTAATCACTAAATCAATATCTTTTAAAATGGTGACATCACTCGTTCCAACACGGTACGATTTACAAATGCCTTCTAGGTTAATCATTGATTATCACTTCCGTTCCATTTCGCAATCCACTAGGAATATCAGTGACAATTCGATCGGACTGTTGCAATCCCGAACGAATCTCAAAACGACCATCCGTCGCCACCCCAAGTTCTACTTCACGTTGAATGGCCACCCCATCTATTATTACAAAAACATAGGGCTCTTCATTTTCCTGAATAACTGAACTATACGGAATGGTTAAAGCCTGACGTTCCTGCGTTACGATGTTTAAAATGACTTGATACCCGGGACGCAGAACACTCAGATCTCCGTCATTTAGCCGAACGGTAAATGGATAGTTAATTCCTGATCCTGCAACTTCCGTTTCAGAAGGAAAATAATTAATACTCTCTACTTCTCCCTTCCATGAATGGTCAATAATAGCATCAGAAACAACGTCAACTTTCTGGCCAACCATTATTTCTAGCGAATCATATTCGGAAAGAAAGCCTTTCACGATAAAAGAAGTGGGATCAGCAATTGTAATGACACCATCCTGATCCTCTTTTATTACTATCACGGTTCCAGCTATGGTGCTCCTCTCAATTAAATCTTCCTCACGTTTTTCAAGCTGTTCTTTTTGGGCGAGGAGTTGCCTTAAATCTAAATTAGCTAATCTCTTCTCATATTGAAGTTGCTCTCGTTCCGCTCGAAAATGGTCTCTTGCTTCTTCTTTACCAATGTCTTTCTCTAATGTCTTTTGTTGTTCTTCTAAATGTTCTTCTTGCTTGTTGAGTTGATTTATGCGAAGATAACCCCCTTCAATTTGAATAGCAAGCTGTTCTTTTTGAAATACGAGATCAGCGCCATCATACTCGACGAGGGGAGTCCCTTCCTCAACCAAGTCCCCTTCTTCAACCAATACGGTATACGCCTCATTCGCCTGTAACATGACATGGTCAATGACAGCTAAATCCATTTCACCTGGTACCATAATCTCGTCATTAATCATCCCCATTTGTGGTTGCACAACATCGACTACCATCGTTTGATTAGATTGAGACAGGATGATACTAATTGTTGAAAATAGAATAATAGGTACGATAATGGCTACCCCAATCCAGACTTTCTTATTCATTACGTTCACCTACATCCCTGTAGAAGCAGAAACAAATCCAATTGCCGCTCCTCCATTAAAAATGACAAGGGTGACGACCGATGCTGTAGCTGGTTTTAGTAAAGCTACGATACGTAAACCAAGAGCAGTAAGAATCATAGACCAAGGGTTCTTACTCATTTTAAAAATGAATGGTTTTTTCTTCCTAGGGCTTGTTTCATGACGTTCTTGTAGTACTTCAGACATTTCAACTTCCTCCTAATAAGTAATGTATGATTTCTGTTCGATTTGATAAAGTTCGATAATATTATTGACAATACATTGAAATAAGAGGGGGGTGTCTAAAAAGGTCTATTTTTGACCTTTTGAGACACCCCCGAATTCTTTAATCAATGTAGATCCATTGCGTTATGTTTCAGAAGCATACAAATAGATAAACATGCTATCGTTTCTCTAAAAGGTAATAGTAATATATTTACAATACCCTAGTTTACTGCTTTTCTACCTTTTTGCTAAGTATTAGATTGCTAATTGCTAGTACTAGCATTATGGTTAATAGATAAGGAAAAATACCAGTTCTATTTGTAAACCCCGCCCAAATCAAAAGACAAAAAGATACTAATGTTAAAAAAAATAAAAGCAATTTCAGAAAATTCATTATGAACTAGCCTCCAAAATATTAATTTATATTGACCTATTCACGCAACTTTAAAACTCCAGGTATATCTAGAATCTAGAAAATAAATTCCGTGGCTATTAAAACTATCTTAACTTAAAGAAAATGGAGAAATAATAATTCCAATTGCAATAAGAAAAACGTTAAATACAATAATTATCATTCCAATTATTGCTGCATGTTTTGATGGGAGATTTAACTCGAATTTAACAAGCATGATGTATATTATATTAGTTATGAAAATATTTACGAATATAAAAATAATATTTGTCATAACTAATAATAAATCATCATTCATGGCTATATACAGAAATAACGATGTCATAATAAAAGGTAGAGACGCTATTAATAAAAATTTGAAGTTTTTTGTAAACGTTATTGATCGCTCCAATTGAAAAAAAGTTAAGAAGACTTTATACAAACATGATTGAAAAAAAACACCCAAAGCGGATATAGCCACTGCAAATATACTAATAATAAAATTAAACCTATCAGGGTTTGCTATTATTATTTCTTCCTCAAAATCTTTCATGCTTTCAAATAGTGCTGCTTGTATCACTATAAAACTACCGATACAGTATAATAAAACCAAGCTCATTGTACTCAATATTACCGTTTTTTTCTTTTCTATATTAAACACCCCTTGATATAATTGATTCAATTACAGCCCCAACTAAATATAAAAGAATGGTAACAGAAACTAATGTTCTACTAGGAAATTTGCTATTCTTATCAAGAATTCGCTTTGTTATTTTCATACTTATTTGTAAAGTTAACAACCATCCTACTATTTCTATAGGACCATGAAACCCTAGTAAAACAAATAATTCTTGGATAGAATAAATATTGGTTGCTGTTTGGATGGCCATTCCAAGAATTATTCCATTTACTAACAATATGAAATACCCAAAAATAATAGTTCCAACTATGCTGAAAAATGAAATTTTAATATTATTATAAAAAATTCCTAATATACTCAACTCTTCCTGATTTACTATCTCTTCGCCATTAGCTATTATCAAAGTACCTGATAACAAATATCCAGCCACGATCAATAAAGTTAAAAGGGATATATCAAAGAACAGTTGTTTATGATTAACCCCTAAATAATTGTATAAATTCATTATCATCCTTTAAATCACCATTTTCTTTTGTTAACTGCTTTTTTATCGCCCCATTTTGTATGTAAATTATTTTATCGCAAACTTCTGACAAACCATCTAACTCATGAGTTGAAAAGAATATACTAAATTTTTCTTTAAACAGACTGAAAATTTTAATTGCCTGATGATATGCATTAATATCTAACGCATTAAATGGCTCATCGAATAATAGAATATCGGGTTTAGATAATACACCAACTAATAACATTAACTTTTGTTTCTGGCCTAATGATAAAAATTCAATGCGTGTATCCCAAAAGTCATTTATATGCAGTGATTCAAAAATGCTAAATGACTCTTCATATTCGGCTTTTTCTACATTATTTAAATTAATGATCATATCTATGTATTCTTTAGCAGTTAAAAAGTTAAGTATTAGCATGTCAGGATTAATATAAACAACTCTATACTTCCTAGTAGTTCCAGTTAATTTCCCTTTTACACCTGCCATTACTTCAATTAAAGTCGTTTTGCCAGCACCGTTTGGACCGACTATACTTGTTATCGAGTTTTCCTTTAATTCGAAATTGATATTTTTTAAGATTAATTTGTTATTCGCTTTATAAGATAAATTTTCAACTACAAACAATTTACTCCCTCTCTTCGACTTTGAAATTATCCATTGAAAGTTTCTCCAAAAAACCATTACTCCAAATAAATATTAAATACACTGATATTAAAACAGTGAATAGCAAAAAACCTATTATTAAGTACAATAATGTCATTTGCATAGAAGTACTAATTTCTAAATTAAATAACAAATTAATACCCCCATAATTGTGTATGATTTTTTGAATAATAAACGTTATTACTATACCAACAATTAATGAAGTTGATTTATGAATATAAGAATTTTGAACTAATTTAATCTTATCTTTAATAAGCATGTTCGTTGGATAAATTAAAGTTAGCAATAAACCAACAATCACATCAAAAATAATGACCGCTATAAATAATGAGATAACCGTAAACTTATCAGTTAAGATAAAATAGGTTATGCACACTATGAAATGAGGAGAGATTATAAATAAAAACATTCTTATATTACCAAGCAATAGGCTCTTAAAATTATAATTAATATTTTTTAAATAGAACAAAAACTGGCGTAAACTTTCAAAACTAAAATAAATAAATACTCTATGCTTCAGAGCAAATAGATTTAGGAAGAAAATAAGAAAAACCAATTCAACATGAATCATTTGTAAAAATTCATTATCTTTTAATAACAACAATAGTGATAAACAAATAAGCAATAAATATGAATGAGGTAATACTAATAATTTATTTTTGATTAATATATGTATATTCTTTTCTCTTTGTTTTCTGTAAATAGATTTACATAACTCCATAAAGAGACACACTGTAAAAAGTATAGAAATATTTATAAGAGCTTCTTTAAAAGACTGTAATTCAATAGCAAATAAATGATTATCAATTGCTAGTATTAACAAGACTATTAATGAAAGTATGCTATTAATAACGATCATTTGCCTTTTAAAATTTTGTAATTTATTTACATAATCAAGATAATAAACTAACACAGTTATAAGTAATCCGCTTATAATTGTAGGCAAAAAAAAGGGACTATTGAACATAATTTTCATAAATAATATCTGGATCATTAAAAGAGCGTAGATCGCTAACCTATTAGAAATAATCAAATGAAAATTATATAAAACGTAATGGTATGTTTTATATGCAAGACTAGTATTATTAAATATATTATTTACCAATATATTAGTAGAGATAAGATAAATTATATATAATGGTAAATAACCTAAGTTATGTATAAAAGGAATTTTGCTAAGATCAATATTGATTAGGAAGAAAAGAAAAATAAAATTAAAGCCTGCAATAGAAATAATGAAAAAGTTTGTGAATTTACACAAACTAGGAGAGAACCTACTGATATTATATTTTAAATTTTCATTGCTCTGTCTATAATCGTTCATAATTACATAGAGTAGGGATATGATTTTCATTCGTTTTGTCACCTTATAATACTAACCACCATAAAAATGGCGGTTAGTAAATTTTAGCAAATATTATTACCAATTTACAAATCCTTTAAAGCCATAACGACCGAAAGCACGAATAGCTGCCCCGGCAGCAACAGTACCAATACCAAAACTTGATACAATTGCAGCTACTGATAGAGCAACTGTACCACCCCATAATGCCCAGTATAAAACTGTTGCGACACTACTAGTAAGACCTAGTACTTTAATTGCTTGGAATGCACCTAATCCAAATAATAGAATAGTAGCACTAAATAATGAAAAAACAATCAAGCTTTTACGTAAATTTAAATTGTTCATTAGTTACCACCTCCTTTTTAGCATATTGAATTTTATACCATACTCTTTATAGGTTTTATACTTTTTTTGCCATATTTGGACATATAATACTATTACGTTCAATAGATGATACATATAATTAATTATTTATACCTAAATAACTTCATTAGCAGCTTCTACGTTTTTAGGTAATATATACCATTTATAAATAGAGCTTAGATACTAAATTCTCATACAAAAGGTAACTAACCTTTTGATATGTAGCATTCTTAAAAAGAGTTAATAGTTTGATTAATAGAGCGTCAATGTACAAAGAAGCTATTCAATGAGTTGAAAATCAAGCCAGCTCCACCTACAGAGGAACAGCCGTTGTTCTCTTGGCATGCCAATCTATTAACCGTTGCTCGGAGAAAGACCCTTGTACTCATGAATGATAGTAGCCGGTATGTCATCATCCTTCATGGGTTAAAAACAAAGGATTTTAAAAAGATTAATGAAGTGATGTTGCAGGCTATTCGTGACACGCTACGCGAAGAGAATATTAGAAAAGAGGTAATTGAGGAGTTTGTTTCTCAGGCAAAAGAATTCACCTTTACTTCGACAAAGGATCGGACGTCTGTTGTTAGATTAAATAAAGCTTGCGACCATGCCTATTTTTATGAAAGATTCCTAGATACTGAGACTCTTTCGCAACCTGCTGTCAGCAAGGATGCTAGCCGTTTCATCGTTGGCAAGGGGAAAAATGAATATATTCGACCGAACGAAGCGTTGTATCGTGATTTGGAAGAATGGATTGGTGAGGCAATCTTTCAGAAGGATGCAGTGGTTCTCCATGTCCGATTGGAATTGGAAAACCATGAAGTGTGGCGTAGAATCGCCGTTCCAAAACAAATAACATTTCCCTAACTGCATGAGGCGCTTCTATGTAAGGTGGGTACCTTGGATGCGGAGGGACGGGGGAGGTTTGAACTGAACCGAAAAAATTAGACACAACTAACAACTGGGACGCTGAACCTGTCCCTACGTCCCAGTGGTGAAAAAGGGGTTATTGGGAAAAGTCCCTCGATTTAAAAATAACATTTTACTACCAAAAAGGTGGATAACTCTCTATTTATACAGAGGGTTATCCACCTTTTATGAGATATACACAACTGGCCGATGAGATTATTCGTGTTAATATGTAGATATCCACATCTAATTCATGTTTGATAGAAGGGACATGGGACGAGGAACCTGTCCGAGGACACTGAAAAAGGTCGATTTTTACCTTTTTCAATGCCCTCTGTCCCCCCGTCCCTTAAGGGGATACACTATGAAGAAATTATTTGTTCTTGCAATGTTTATTTTATTAGCTCTTCAAGGAACCATTGTGCAAGCTGAGGAAGAAACTATTTTTGTTGTTGGTTATGATCCTAACTTTCCTCCTCTCCATTTTAGTCAAGATGGAGAGCCTGTTGGGTTTGCGGTCGACCTCATGGAAGAGGTTGCGTTACGAATAGGAGCGGAGATTACCTATGTTCCGGTCCCGCAAAAAGAAGCGATTGTGAAGCTTCAAGATCAGCAGATTGATATTTTATTAAGTGCCTACTTTAGTGAAAAGCATGCTAACATCATGGATTTTTCTGATTCGATTTTAGGGACATCGATTGGATTAGTTGTTCGTGAAGAAGATAAAGACATTGAAGGGTTAGCTCAGTTACCAAATGCTGTGATTGCTCTTCAAAGCGATACGCTTGAGTATGAGTTTCTACGTAATATTCGTAATGTTCAGTATCATGTCGCAAGCAATCAGGTTACAGCACTCGAATTACTATTTAATGGTCGGGCCAATGCCTTTGTAGGAAATGTGACCACAGCTCAATATGTATTAGAGGAAACTGGGAGAGAGGATGATTATAAAATTGTCGGTAGTTATTTACTCCCTATTGATTATACAATGGCTGTTCAAAAAGAGAATTATCCACTACTCAGTCAATTAAATAGTGCGATTCGTGAGATGAAAAGTGATGGTACCTACAGTACGTTATATGAGAAATGGTTTGAAAATAGGAATGATTTAACGGACCGCCTCTGGATGGTTATTCAAATCATAGGGTCTTTGCTTTTGTTAGCTATTGTCGTTTTCTTTATTGGGATTCGTTGGAACAGGCAATTACAAGGGGAAGTAGCAAAGAAAACAGATGTCTTAAACCAAATGAATAGCAAGCTTCAAGAAAAAATAGAACAAATGAAAAACAGTGATGAATTCCAGAAACAAATATTAAATAGCAGTCCACGTGGGATTGCTACGGTCAATCAAGATGGGATGATCACGTCCTTTAATACGAAAGCTGTAGAAATATCAGGCGAATTAGGGCAAGTGGTCGGTCTCCATTACGAACAAGTCCTGTTGTTGAAAAAACTGTTACAGGACCGTTTTATTCAAGTGTTTCAAACGAAAAATTCATTCTTAGGTGAAGAAGCCGTCTGGGAGCGAGATGAACACTCTACTTATTATTTACGTTACTATGTTTATCCTTTATATGATTTTGAAAAGCGCTTGAATGGACTCATTGTTACATTTGAAGATATAACAGAAGAAAGAAAGCTTCGTCTGCAAATTTTTGAACAGGAAAAAAACCAGGCTCTAAGTAGAGTGGTTGCTGGAATTGCGCACGAAATTCGAAATCCACTCACATCGATTAAGACATTTGCGGAACTAATCCCACGCAAATATAACAATGAACGTTTTCAAAAAGAAATTTCGACCTATGTTCCGCAGGAGATTGAACGAGTTAATCAATTGATTGAAGGGTTAATTGATTATGCGAAGCCTAAACAATTGAATAAAGAATTGATCGATATTTCTTTAATTTTGAAAGAATGTACGATTTTATTTGAGCGTACGGCTTTAAATAAGGGGATCTCACTACAGTGTGAGACAGAAGACGAGCTCTGGATTGAAGCCGATTCCAATCAATTGAAGCAAGTGATTATTAACCTCATTATTAATAGCTTAGACGCAATGAGTACTGAAGCTGAATTGAGAGATGTGGTGTTAAACTTACACGCATTCTCAAAGGGAGAACATATTGTCATTAACGTTTCAGACAAAGGGGAAGGAATGACGGAAACCGAGCAATTACAAGCCATAGAGCCCTTCTATACAACAAAAGAAAAAGGGACCGGTCTAGGCTTAGCAATAGCAAACCAATATGTCCATGAAAATGACGGAAAGTTAGAAATTAATAGTAAAAAAGGGAAAGGTACGACGATTACGTTAACATTTTCAAAAAAGAATGGAGGGTGAGAGGATGAAACGGATTATCGTGATTGATGATGAGGCTTCAATCTGTTCTTCTTTGGAATTTGCTTTGGAGGACCACTATGATGTAGTGACAACAACCAAACCACATGAAGGATTAAAGTGGATAGAAGAAGAAAAACCTGATTTATGTTTGTTAGATTTGAAAATTGGACAAGTAGATGGTCTTGAAATCTTAAAGAAAATTAAACAAGTCAGTCAAAAGACAGAAGTTATTATGATTACGGCTTACGGAACGATTGCTACTTCAGTTAGAGCGCTTCAAGAAGGAGCCTATTCTTATTTAACAAAGCCTATTAATATTGAAGAGCTTTACTCCATCATCCAACAAGCGCTGCATTATCAGCGCTTAAATGATCAAGTCGATTTCTTAAGCCAAGAATTAGAGAAGAAATATAGCTTTGAAGGGATTATTGGTAAAAGTGAATCGATGGCAACTGTTTTTAATTTGATTAGCAAAGTAAAAGAAGTGGATTCCAATGTGCTAATCGTCGGTGAAAGTGGGACGGGTAAAGAACTAGTTGCTAGAGCACTTCATTTCTCGGGAAAACGCAAGAAATCACATTTTGAAGTCGTTAATTGTGCTGCAATTCCCGATCAGCTCCTTGAAAGTGAATTATTTGGTTATGATAAAGGGGCTTTTACTGGAGCGGTTTCAAGTAAAGAGGGGAAATTTCAACTTGCAAATGGGGGTACTATTTTTCTAGATGAAATTGGAGATATGCCTCTATCTTTACAAGCAAAATTGCTGCGAGTTCTACAAGAAAAAGTCGTAACAAAGCTTGGGTCAAATAAAGAGGTAAACTTAGATGTGCGTGTAATTGCTGCCACAAACAAAAATCTTGAAGAAGCGGTAAGAAACGGTGAATTTCGTGAGGATTTATATTTTCGCTTAGATGTCATTAAAGTACCATTGCCCCCTTTAAGAGAAAGAAAGGAAGACATTCCTTTTTTAATTCAACATTTTATAAAGCAATTTAATATCGAGATGAACAAAGAGGTACAAGGCTTAACGAAGGAAGCCAATCGTATTCTACTGAACTATGATTACCCAGGCAACATTCGTGAACTATCAAATATTATTGAATCATCGATGGTGCTTGCAGATGATGAATTCATTGAAGTATTAGATCTTCCTCCACAAGTAAGATCAAACCATTCCGCTCGGAGAAAAGATGGAGGTAAGATTCTAGATTTTGTTGGAATTCCCTTAAAAGAAATGGAAAAACAATTCATTTTAGCAACGCTTGAAGAAAATAATGGTCATCGGAAAAATACAGCTCTGATGCTTGGAATAAGTGAGCGAGGATTAAGAGATAAGTTAAAGCAATATGAACAATAAAAAGCGGCAAAATTTGCAGGGCGGCAATTTCTGCCGCTTTTAATGCGGCAGAAATGTATCTGTTTCTTTGAAAACGGATACATTTCTGCGTTTTAAAAGTTGGCATGACATTTGCATTAAACAAGATGAACAATAAAAAGGATTAGGGGGAAGGGTCATGAAAAAGGTTTACACATTGTTTGTTGCGTCAATGCTTGTTTTCTTAACGGCATGTGGCGAAGAGACTGCAAGTCCTGAAGCTGAGGGGACAGAAGGCACTGAGGTTGAAAGTGAAGCGGGTGAAATGGAGTTAGAAGATTTATTCGTAACGGTAGCGACTGGAGGTACATCTGGAGTCTACTATCCTATCGGTGGAGCCGTTTCAAATATTATTGAAAACGAACTTGGAATTGATTCGTCCGTTCAAGCAACGGGTGCATCTGTTGAAAATATTAACCTTATCAATACAGGTAGAGCAGAACTTGCCATTACTATGGCGGATGCTGTATTACAAGCTTATGAAGGAAGCGGTGCTTTTGAGGGAGAACAGCCTATCGACTCTTTAAGAGGATTAACGAGTCTGTATCCAAACTTTGTTCAAGTCGTTACAACGGAGCAATCAGGTATTGAGAGTATTGCTGATTTAGCTGGAAAAAGCGTTGGTGTTGGTGCGGCTAACTCTGGAGTAGAGTTAAACGCACGTATGGTTCTTGAAGCTCATGGGATGACTTATGATGATATTGATGAAGATTACTTATCTTACAGTGAAGCGATTGATCAAATCAAAAACGGGATGATCGATGCAGCGTTTGTAACAAGTGGTGTTCCAAATGCTACAGTCATTGACCTAGATACAACACATACAGCTAAAATCCTTCCAATTGAAGGAGAAGCGATGGATTACTTGATCGAAAATTACCCGTTTTTCTCTAGTGAACTAATTCCTGCAGGAGCTTACGGAAATGAAGAGGACATTCCAACAGCTGCGATTACAAATTTATTATTACTTTCAAATGATGTCTCTGAAGAGGCTGGTTATGAAATTACGAAGACATTGTTTGAAAACCTTGAGCAAATTCAAGGATCTCATAATGCGGCAAAAGATATTGCCTTAGAAACTGTTGACGTAGGTATGCCTGTTCCATTCCATCCAGGGGCAGAACGTTACTTTAAAGAAGTTGGAGCATTAGACTAATAAATACAAGAAACTGACTCATGATCGTTTGTTACCATGAGTCAGTCTCTATTTCATATGAACGGGGGTTTTGAGAGATGAGAAGCTGGTTCATTTTGATCGTTTTGATGTTATCGGCTTGTGGGAATTCAGATCAACTGACCCTTATTGTTCAGAGCCAAGAAGATGGAACCGTCTATAACAAAGTGGAGCATTTGAATGCTCGTGATACATTCACAATTAAATGGATTCATTCTGTAGAAAAAACACCTTGGCGTGAAACCTATCAACTGACCGATGAAGGAGAGCTTTTATTAATAGAAACGGCCTTTCAATCATTTGGTGCAGGTGTTCCTCATCAAAAAGGAACCATGACCGTAGAAGATGGTGAAGTGGTCATTCGAGATATTAACGAGCAATTATCTGTGTTTCGATGGATTCATTCACAAAATGTTAATTTTGAGCTTGAGATTAATGATGCAATCGTCTTTGATGCGGAAGACCTGCCCCACCATGAACGAATGGAAATATTTGTAGAGAAGAGGTGACCTGTCATGGAAAAGCGTTCAACTTTGGATGAACCACAAATGACAAAGGAACAAAAAGAACTGTTAGAAAAGTACGATGCAGAATCACGCTTTCGAAGTTTTTCTAACAAGACGGTTGCAATCATCGTATCCATTATTGCGATCTCTTTATCGCTTTATCATATGTATACGTCTTACTTTGGTACACCAGCAACGTTGCAGCACCGTTCCTTGCATGTTGCAGCCATTTTAGCATTAATTTTCTTATTATATCCGCCGTTTAAAAAGGCCAGTCGAACGAAACTTCCTTGGTATGACGTTATTTTTGCGCTAATGGCTGTTTCAACATCTGTTTATATTTTTGTTGATTACTTGGGGATTGTAAATCGTGGCGGCTTACCGAATCATTTCGATTTATTATTTGGGGCGATGTTAGTTGTGCTTGTCCTCGAGGCGTCTCGACGTGTAACAGGCTGGGGTCTGCCAACGATGGCTGTTCTATTCTTTTTATATGGATTATATGGTCGTGAGTTATCAGGGATTTTCCGGCATCGTGGCTATACATGGGATGAACTTGTCAATTTCATGTATGTAACGACAGAAGGGGTGTACGGAACAGCCATCGGAGTCTCAGCAACCTACATTTTCCTCTTTATTTTATTTGGTGCATTTTTATCAAAGTCAGGAATGGGACAATTCTTTAATGATATGGCACTTGCCATTGCGGGACAAACGCGTGGTGGTCCTGCTAAAGTATCTGTTATTGCAAGCGGTTTCCTTGGGAGCATTAACGGTGCCGCTGTTGCCAATGTAGTAACAACGGGTTCTTTTACCATTCCATTGATGAAAAAAATTGGCTACAGTCGGAACTTTGCTGGGGCCGTAGAGGCTGCTGCCTCTGTAGGGGGACAAATTCTCCCACCAATTATGGGGGCAGCTGCTTTCATTATGGCAGAAACATTAGGGATTCCATACAGTCAAATCGCCCTCGCAGCTTTGTTACCGGCGTTGCTTTTCTATTTAGGGATTATTGTTCAGATTCATCTACGTGCGACAAAGGAAGGGCTAAAAGGGATTTCTAAAGATAACCTTCCAAGAGTGATGGAAGTGTTAAAAGAGCGCGGACATCTACTTATCCCGCTTATGTTCCTAATGTATATGCTTTTCTTTAGTGGACGAACGATTATTTATTCAGCATTACTGACGATTATTATTACCGTTGTTGTGGCCATGTTAAGAAAAACTACAAGAATGTCCTTACGAGATATTATTAATGCACTAGAACAAGGGGCAAGGACATCTGTAGGGGTAGCGATCGCCTGTGCGTGTGTTGGGATTGTTGTTGGTGTGGCTACGATGACTGGGTTTGGCTTGAAGCTAGCAAATGGAATTGTCACGCTTGGTGGAGAAAGCTTATTCTTAACCCTTGTGTTTACTATGATTGCCTGTATCGTTCTCGGGATGGGCTTACCGAGTATTCCAACTTATATTATTACGGCGACGATGGCTGCACCGGCGCTAATCACACTGGGAATTGAACCACTCGTTGCACATTTATTTGTTTTCTACTTTGGTTTATTTGCAAACATTACACCACCCGTTGCCTTAGCCGCATTTGCAGCTGCAGGGATATCAGGTGGAGATCAAATGAAGACCGGTTTCTTATCAATGAAACTAGCGATTGCAGGGTTTATTGTACCGTATATGTTCGTTTACAATAACTCTCTTCTCTTGATCGATACTACCTTGGTAGAAGGGGGATTAGTTGTCATAACGGCAGTTACGGGTGTTGTCATGTTAGGAACAGCAGCAGAAGGGTATCTTTTTACTACTATGAATTGGTTGTTACGTCTTTTATTATTTGGAGGATCCTTGTTATTCATGAATCCAAATCTACTATTAGATCTGGCAGGCTTTGCAATTATAGCGGTTGTTGTATTGGTTCAGTGGCAAAAAGGAAAGAAAAAGAAACCGATAGAATCAGATTCAATACAGATGTAATGGAGGTAGAATAATGGAATTAGGGTTAAAAGATAAATCAGTTCTTGTGATAGCTTCGAGTAAAGGGTTAGGTAAAGCAAGTGCTCTAGAATTTGCGAAAGAAGGAGCAAAAGTGATGCTTGCTAGCCGAAACTTAGACGAACTAACCTTAGCCGCAAATGAGATTGAAAGAGAAACAGGGAACAAGCCTAATGTCCAAGTTTGTGATGTGACGAATGCAGAGGATATAAAAAATCTTGTGAAGGAAACAGCCGTTTTACACGGGTCTGTTGATGTCCTGGTCAACAATGCAGGTGGCCCGCCTGCTGGTAGCTTTGATGTGTTTGATGATGACAAGTGGCAATATGCATTCGAGCTCAACTTACTTAGTTTTGTTCGTGCTATTCGAGAAGTGCTTCCGTATATGCGTAAACAAGGAGGAGGGCGAATTGTGAACATTGCCTCTTCTTCTATTAAAGAACCAGTAGATGGATTGATTTTATCGAATACGTTTAGAACAGGAATTGTCGGATTATCAAAATCACTATCCAAAGAACTTGCTTCGGATCAAATATTAATTAACACGGTTGGACCTGGTCGAATTGCAACTGATCGAGTGGCAGAGCTAGATCAACTTCGCGCAGAACAGTTGAATTTGAGTTATGAAGAAGGTAAGAAGCAAATGGAGCAGGTGATTCCAATTGGCCGTTACGGGACGCCATCAGAATTTGCTAAGGTAATCGTCTTTCTAGGTTCATTTACGAATACGTACGTAACAGGTCAGGCACTTGTTGTCGATGGCGGAGCAACTAAGGCTTTTTAATAGCGGGGCAAGGGACATAGGGGGACGGAGGTGAAAAAGGTAGACATGAATTATTAAGCAACTTCCTGGGCATGAGTTCGATATTGATTCGGATTCATGCCTTTTTAGTTACGCCTTAATTTTATTTGTGAGAGTAATAAATATACTCCTCTAATTTGTCAAATTACTGGGTACAATCTTTCTTACTTTTCCATAGTCTGTCCGAGGTTCTAGAGAAATAAAATGCAGGAAGCGCATACATTCTTATAGAATATTATAACTATTGAAAATAAAATGATAATTTTACCAGTCGTGAATATGTTAGATTGTATGATTTAAAGTTTAGGTCTTTGACACTGTGAATTAGTTTTTACAAACTTGTATGAACATGGCGCAGGAGGTGGAGGGCATTATGATCAAGAGGTTACATAATAGCTGGGTACATGTTATTTTTGTTTTGATTTTTATACTTGTAGGGTGTAACGCTACGGAAGAGATCGTGTTTGTTGGAAATGTTGAGGCTGTTGTGAAAGAGAAAATGGAAGAAATTGAAATCGGAGAAGTGAGTGAAGAGGAAGTGGACCTTGTGATTACGGAGGGGGTGCAGGACGAGGATAAGATAGAGGAAGTGGAGCAACTTGAAGACATTGAGGAAGAGCTTCCTACACATTATTTTCAAGAGGGAGAGTGGTCATCAGAATTTGGTACATTGGTAATATCAAAGGTATCAAATGAAACGTTGGAATTTGACCTTTTTGTAAGTTCTGGTGGCCATGTCGGAGAAAAAAATGGGGTGGCCAGAATTGATAATGACACTGCGAAATATGTGAACGATGAGTATGCTGATTGGTATGATGGGGAGAGTTGTGTGCTTACTTTTACGGCAAAGGGCGATGCGATTCACGTTGAACAAACCTTTGGGTGTTTAGCGTTCCATGGGATGGCAGTCTCATTTGAAGGAGTATACGAAAAAGGTTCGGACATTCAAAGAGAAGAGCCTGGGGATATAGATGAGACTGAATTGGTTGAGGGCGAGTCTTCAACAGAGGCTGACTTTTTAGTTGCTACCTCTAGTGGCGTTATGACTGGCTGCGAGTATAGCTTGCAGTCAGGAGTGACAGGAAGCGATATTATCGCGGCAAAAGGAACGCCTGAATGGGAAGGGTTCTATGATGGTGGGTATGGAATTAAGTACGGTCCCTGTATCTACTTTGTTCCTAGCGAACTAGAGCAAGAAATAGGGGCGATTGAAATGGCTGGGGATGCCTTACATATGGCTCCAGCTCAAGTAAGGGAAACATTTGGTCCGTCAGCTTATGAAGGGGACGATGAATATAGTGGTGGTTACTTGATGGTTTATTACACTGGTGATTATACGCTGTTTTTGCTTTTTGAGAGTAGTGAGTCAATTGTAGAGTCGTTGAGACTAAAGTAGGTTGGGATTAGATTCCAATGACTCTCACTTCATGTAAAGAATGAGAAAACCACCTTTTGCTGTTAGAAAAGGTGGTTTTTGTAGGATAGGTCGGTCGGAACTATCTCATTATTAAACGATATTCTCAGCTACTTTTTGACGACGGTGGGCAACAAAAAGGAGAGTTACTCCTAAAATGAATAATGCGGCACCAATTGCTAGATAGTTATACATAGAAGTAGCTGTCTGAGGGAGTTTCTTCCCTATAGGATCGGATTCTTGTTTTTTCTCAGTTACTGGCTTTTGTACCGAGTCTTTTTTAACTGGATCCTTCTTGACTGGATCTTTTTTAATTGGAGTTACTGGTACTGGATTTTCTTTTTCGGGCTCCTCGGTAACAGGTTTTTCCTTAATAGGTTCTTCGTCTACGGGTTCTTCCGTGACAGGCTCTTCAATTGGTTCCACACCCCGTAAGGCAGCATCTCCAGCTACGGCTAGTGCTTCATGTCCTAGTGCATTTGGGTGCACAAAGTCATGTGTAATGTAGGTCGATTGCTTACCTGCAAAAGCTGTATAAGCATCTGCCACAAAAGCACCTGCCTGAAGTGCAACTGGGGTAATAATCTGGTTGTTCACTGCTGGTATGATTTGTTCCCCGAGTAAATGTAGGGAGTGAGCAAATTCATCTTCACTTTCCCCAAATGGATTATAAAGGTTGTACAAAATGATAGGTGCGTCTGTTTGTTGACGTAAAATCTCCATGATCGCATGCAAGTTATGAGCCATTTGAACAGAAGCTTCGTCTAGCTTTTGTTGAAGTTCTTCTGTTGGGACAATTGGTTGACCGGCTTGAATCGCCTCCGCAATTCCTGCAGCTTTCAATAAATCGTTATTACCGATATTGATTGTGATGAGTTCAGTATTTTCTAATGCAACAGTATAGTCAGGATTTGACTTTAGTAATTCTAGCAGTTGACTAGACGTTAATCCAGGAACACCTAGATTGATTACTTCATGTTTTCCTTTTCCTATTAAGTTAGGGAAAGCGAGGGTAGAAGGCTTCGTCACATCGAATTCAAGGTAAAGACCATATGTAATCGAATCACCAAGTGCTACAAGGATCGGTTTTTCTACGCTAGGTTCATCAACAGGTGGCTCTTCAATAGGCTTTTCGTCTACGGGTTCTTCCGCAACGGGTTCCTCTTCTTCCTCTGGTGGAGCAGGTGGAGTAAGAAGATCAGCTAATAATTGATCGGCTAGTGAAGCAAGGGTTTGATGACCGCTAGCATTTGGATGAATACGATCAGATGCCATTAGTGCAGATTGATTGTTTGCAAAGCTAGCGTACGCGTTAGCTACAAGTGAACCAGACGGCCCGCTAACAGCTTGTATTCCGCTATTCATTGACGTAACGATTTGTTCGGCTAGAATGTGGAGGTTTTGAGCAAATGGGTCTTCACTAGGACCAAATGGGTTATAAATCGTATACAACACAATTGGAGCCGTTGTATGTTGTCGGATCCCTGCTACAATCGTTTGTAAATTTTGAGTATACGTTGTAACAATGTTGTGTACTTCCGCATAAAGTTGTTCTTCAGGGACTTGGATTTCTTGGGTTTGTAAAATTGTTGCAATCATCTCATTTTGTAATAAATCATTTCCGCCAATTGTTAATGTAACAACATCGGCATTCAGTAAGGATTCGGAAGCGGCTCCTAAACTTTTTACTAGGTCAGAAGAGGTTGCACCTGGAACACCCAAGTTTGTTACTTCGAGGTTTCCATCTCCTATTAAACTAGGAAATGGTTTCGCCCCTTGTTCTAGACCAGACCCGAATGTGATCGAATCACCAAGTGCAACTAGCTTGAGGGCATCACTGTTTTTTTCATCTGCAAGAACAAAAGATGAGAGAAAGGTACTGACTAAAAGCATGACAATTAACAATGAAGAAAGCTTTTTCAACTTACATCCAATCCTCTCTAAACATATTTAATTTTTACTATAACCTAGAATAGTATAATCGAAGCAGACAGAATTATCTATTAGTAATATTGTCAGAATTTGTTTGTTTTTGAAATTTTAGTTGGAAGATTTCGAGAATTTGTCGGTTTGGGGTGAGGAGATGAAGACTGGAATCGTCTGAGGAGGAGGAGGAAAGGTCGTTCATAGAGGAGATGAAGACTGGAATGGCTTGAGAAGAGAGGGGGAAGGGCATTCACACTATTAAGTTTTTTATTTGGCTGGTCTACTTATTACAGAAGCCCCTTAAAAACCATCTGCACATTGCTGGCACCTACTTTCGACGTAGACAGCTACTAACTCTATTAATCAGACAAAACTTAGATGTTTGCTGTCGGAAAGTTACGATAAAAAGTCTTGATATCGCAAAGGTTTTATATCCCAATATATGGAATTTATTAATTGAGTAGGAGGACTTTAGAAGGGGTGTTTTTTTGAAAAACGTATTGTTCATAGGATTTATTTGTGTGAGTTTCTTTGGAATTATTTTTGGTCATGTTCAGTACAAAGACAAGTTAGAGGCGATTGCAGTAGCAGCGAATGTTTGATTACGCGGACCATTGGACAAATTGGCCTTCTCCGGATAATAAAAAGGAGTTAAAGAAGTATGTAGAGGATAGAAGGCTGAGTGAAGTTGGACATGAGGTGTGGGCAGAATTTGTTGTAGGGTATTTGACTAAGCAAGATTAGGGGGGACAGGGGTTTGAACCTGTCCCTCTTAATTCCGTATTTTAAACGCAGCATTGATCTGACCACGAAGCATGCGATTTCTTGTTTCTTTTTTGCTTTGTTTCTTTTTCTCGGCCTTGCGTATTTCAAAGGTCCCTACGCCGTCCTCTATCTTGTTAGCAATGTCTACTAATCTCTCAACATCACGAAATGAATACTTACGAGTTTTACCAGCCGTTCGAACAGGGAAAATTAATTGTCTTTCTTCGTAATAGCGTATTTGCCTTTCTGATAACCCCGTTAATTCACTGACAATCCCGATTGTGATGACTTTTTGATCTTTGTATGATGACACCTGCTTCACCCCTTTTATTAAGTCAGAAGCATCATATATTGTACTGATCATTATTCTAACACACTATATTTAGTAGGTGGAGAAAAGAAATAGGGAGTGGAGGGAAGATATTCCTGCTAGATTTTACGTAAGATTTCTATCTTATTTTGTGCTAGGTGAATTTGATAAATTTGTTCCTTTAACAAAGGCAATTTTAGTTCGACTTGTTTTTTTATCGTGTCATCTAGTGGTAAGTTATTGATGCTTTCATAGCTAAAATAAAGCGGTTTATGAATTTGATCTAGCAAGGCGGCTTGTGTTTCTTTTCCGAAAGAAAGGATGAATTCTTGTTGTTCTGGTGTTAAGGCGTGTAAGGCGGCCTCTCTTTTCTTTGTGAGTCTCCATTCTTCTATTGTCTGCTTCTGCCTTTCGAGTAGAGGGAGGTTTAGTTGGATTTGTCGTTGTAAGGTTTCGTTGAATTCTGATAGATCTTCTATATACAAGAAGCTTTCTGCAAACCCGTCCTGAGTGGAGAGAAGTAATTCTCTTCGGTCTTCCTGGTTTAGCTTTGATACAAATTGTTGTTGATCGATCGTTAGCCGTTGAAATAGTGAGGCTAATTTCTTTTCTTCCTCGTATCTTGTGCTGATCCGTTCGACTAGGTGAATCTGGTTATCAGATAGCGGAAGACCTAGTTCATATTGATCGATTAGATTTTGAGGAAGAGGCAAATGCATGTACTTTTCTAAAGGATAAAATAAATTCTTCTTGTATTTAACGAGTATTTCATCTCTTTCAAGATCAATCGAATACAGGCCTTTTTTGACATCTTTAATGACAGAAGATGGGAGGGAGAGGTAGTTTTCAAAACAATTTTCTCCTAAATAGCGCACCGTGGCTTGGGCTTTATTTCGAATGATGTATTGGAAGCGAAGTGCTTGTCCGCAATCACATTTATGAGGTCGCTTTTGATATCCTCCATCTTTGATATCGACTAAGATCCAATCATCGAGTTTCTCCTCAATCTCTTGGTCACTCATTTTTTCGTTGATGTCGATGCCTTTGTAATTTGCTAGAGTTTGCAGCCAGCGACTCTTCTTTTTTTGCTTTGTTCGATGTTGTAGGAAGTAGATTTGCTCTTCGTTTAATGTGCTCATCACCGTTTCTATTTCTTTTTTTGAGAGCAGGACCATGAATGAAGCACCTCCACGTATTCTATTATTTTAGTAATAGATATGCTGGAGGGGAGAAGGATATGATAGAGGATTTGGGAATCTCTATGGTGAGGGGACGTTTTGTGGATTAGTTGAAAATTCAGGTTGGAAAAACGGAACAATTTTTGAGAAAAAGTGGATAACTATGACTTTATCCAGTGGGTTTTCCACATTACGGTAGATATCCACATCAGAAGCTAAGAGATGATCGGTCAAGATATTAGATATCCACAGTTAAATTTCGGTTTTTTTAAGAATAGAAAATATGTAGTTAAGTAAACTAAAGCAGTTGGGGTGCCCCAACTGCTTACTTAATGAGTTCTCCATTACCAAACTAGCAAAACTTAATGCTTTAGTCTTTTATGATTTAAAGGTTCGAAATCAAAATCAAATTTTTGAACATAGTTGCAATGTGAACAAGCTCTGCCTAATTGTTTATTCGTATCAGGGTCTTTATAATAAACCTCTTCAAGACTGCATACAGGACACTCAATAATATGTAGGATTTCTCTTTTGCCTAAAACAACATCGAGTAAAAGATTAAAGTGCATCATGTACACCCTTTCTGTGTTTTTTGTAACTGTAACAGATAGAGGAAGAGAATGAACTCGAAGTGTGTTGTAGAGAAGTGTTTTTTGTGCGACATAAAGTGAGGGGGAGTAAGGAGTTTAGGGGGATTTCACCTTTATCAGCATCTCTATCTGTGGTTAAAAAGCTTTAGAGATACCAGTTTGATAAGGGCAAAAGAACCAAATGGCAACAAATAATTAACGGGGATTGGCGTTGAACATTGTTTAAATTCGACTAGTTTTGTCGGGGTGGTAGAAATGTACTATACATTATATATTTTTCACCAGTCGATGCTAGGCAGGTAGAAGCCCCTGCAGTTGTTGAATTTTCGAGGGAGGGGCTGCTGTTCTTGTGATTAGAATAATAGATTGGGGTGTGTATCCATGACATAGGTTTGTTTTTTTATTTAGTGTGTTGTTTCAAATGCAACTTCATTTCGTACATATTTTTGTCGGCTTCTTTCACTAACTCATCAAGGCTTTCCCCAAGGTTTGGATAAATGGCACTCCCGATCGAAACGCTGAGATCTAACTGAGAATTAGAAACCTTTTTTAGGTTCTTTTGTATCCTAGCTTTTATTTCTTCCACGTTTTTTATTTCTTTAATATCGGTGGTTAATATAATAAATTCATCTCCACCCCAGCGAGCAACGATGTCAGTTTCTCTTACACTTTTCTTTAATTGTCGAGAAAGAATCTTTAAAACGTCATCCCCTTTTTTATGGCCAAGATGATCATTGATTGTTTTGAAGTTATTAACATCTAACACTAACACGGCAAGCTTTTGACCATTTCGATCAGTCATAGCTTTAATTTTAGGAAAGAAAGCTTCAGCATATCTCCGATTATATATTTCAGTAAGGGGATCTTTTTCCGATAAAAATTTCGCTCGGTCATATTGTTTTCCGAAGTGCCAAGCAAGGAGAAGTATGAGAGGCAGCCCAATATACTCAATTGGACTTATAAAACCGTCTCTTAAAAAGTAATAAAGCATATAGACTACGTTAACTAGTAAGACAGTGATAGTTGTTATAATCCTACCGAAAAATTTCATAGATAAACCGTCCCTTTAAGCAATTCTAATATATATAATAAATGGGAAGTATACTAAGTGTAGTTGTTATCCCTATTTATAATTAAGTCTATTAGAGTAGTTATATTTACTGCTATGTTATATTATCACAATTATACAAAGATTATGGGTGTTTGTATTGGGGAAGTTAGTCGATAGAGTGTTATTCTTCGTTGTTTCCAACCTTTGGGGCCAGTAGGTGATTAGGAAAAGAGGAATAGTAGCCTGAAGATAAAAAAATAGATTTGTGTTAATAGATTTTAAAAAAGTACTTGTTTTAATTAAAATACTATGATAATTTTATATACCTAAGCGAAAAAAATGGGGCCTTAGCTCAGCTGGGAGAGCGCCTGCCTTGCACGCAGGAGGTCAGCGGTTCGATCCCGCTAGGCTCCACCAAATATGCGGAGGAATACCCAAGTCCGGCTGAAGGGATCGGTCTTGAAAACCGACAGGCGGGTTAAACCGCGCGGGGGTTCG